>NZ_LPVJ01000006.1 GCF_001516615.1 Ferroacidibacillus organovorans
TCTGGATTCCTTCTTCCTTTTTATCATTCTGTCCAGAATTACGAGTTTGTTGACTTCACTAAAATGATACTGCTCCAATACCGTGACTTTTCCGATCTCGTTGAGCACCATCAGAACGATGGCGTACTGGGTATACGCATTCTATATCAAGGGGCGTTATCGGTTCAGACCATCCAACAAGCTGGATGAAATTTTCCACTATGTTTTCTCCCAATTCTCCAGTCAGCTTGGATAGCTCACCCATAATCTTACCTATACCCCCTGTTTATCTTTCAGAAGTAAAATAGACCTTGTAATAGAACATTCCCTTTTCTTCATCAAATTCCCGTTTTAAATTCGTAAAGACTTCTGCTGCACCTGCTTTAATCACTAATTCAAAAGAGTCATCTAGCTGTATGGTTCTTCTGACGCTCCGTTTGACTCGCTCTACTTCCTTTCTGGAGATAGTGAATTTCTCCGGTAGACTAATTCCCTCTTTGTCTTGAATTCTCCTCTTTCGTTCATTATACTCTTCAGATGCTGTCGGCCATTCAGATAAAACGTCTCGTGTAAACTGTTCATCGTCAAAGGAGACATTGGAATCAAAGTAGCTCATCGCTTTGAGTTGCGTTTTAATTCTGTGCTCAGCACTTCCGTTGGGGAATGAGTCATCTATGACTCTTGTGACTAGACTCATGTATTGCTTAGTGATTGAATCGTCGGTTCCTAATTCCCTAACACCAAGAAATTGTCCCTTCCAATAACGAGCCTCTTCACCACTCTTGCTAAGATTATCAATAACGGCTACTCGATATCCAATGTCCACATCCAAATTGAAAATAAGACAGCCCTTTTCCAAACGGTTAATGCTTATTCCCTCGTCTAAAGTTATTCCATAGGTATTCTCCTTCGGAGAAATCTTAAGATATGTGTCTTTTGTCTCCGATTTAAATATTCCTATGGCGTCCGTAGTTACACCGTCAATAGAGCAATTCGTAAAATACAGCATAAAGAACTCGCCACCACGTATTCGCGGGTGTGAAGAGCTTTCATACAGATGCTTTGCAATTTCTCTGGATATTTGCAAAAACATTGCGGATTTGGAAACACGGATTTGGCATAAACATAAACTTCATTGAACGAAAGATTAGAGTCATGAGTAAACTGATACAACGATTCGATCTTTAAGAACGGCTTTAAAAAGTGCTGAAAGAGCAATTCCTGTAATCTATCTCCCTCTATAGGAGTCTCACTGTTTGAAAACCTTACTCCCTCTTGACGCAATTTATTGCCAACCAAGTGTACCGCCAAATACTTGATTTCTGAGTTTGAAAGCTCAATCATCCTGTGCCCCTCATTTCGAAATTGACATGCGAGATCATTCTACATGCGTGCGCTGGCATCCAATTTTCAACCACTCACAATACCTTTACAAACGGAAAGTCATGCATACACCGGCGATGGCACCGTCGGATACGCCCAAAACACATGCCGAAACACCAAATCCGCTTTGGCATCCACATCTTCATCCGTGAAGCTATCCACTGGAAGCCCTGTTGTGTCACTGTAGAGGAAATCGCGAATGGCAACACGAACCGCATCACGGGTGGATTCCTTGTCGCGCCAGTGGTCAATTTTCAGCTTCTCTTCTTTCAAGATTCGGAGGAGTTCAACAGACACCTGCTTAATGCGTTTTCCGTCCTTCGCGGACAGCTCCGGCTTCTTGAGAAGGTCAAATATCGCCAAACTCTCCTCGTCCAAGCCCTCACGCATAGCCCGAGACTCTTCTTCATTCAGTGCACCGACAAAAAGCAATAGCGCTTCGAAGGTCTTCTCAATCGTCAACCTGTCTTTCTCTCGATTATACTCTTCTACGATCTCCTCGTAGTGCTTTTGGAAATCCGTTCGCAATGGATTTTGCATCAGCAAGCGCCGGAGTCGTTTCTCGATCACGCTTTTCAAATTCTGCACCGTCGTGTTCTTGCTGGAACTTCGCTCAAATTCCTTGCGCAGTCGCTCAAAATCAATCTTCGAGATGTCGTATGCAGTGGTTGATTCGCCGATCCGCTCGCTATTGGTCGTGATTGCCTGATCAACAACGCCATGCAGCTTCTGGATGATATCTGAGATGTCTGCCAAGTCCTTATCTTCCTGCAAACTGCGATAGACAATATTGATGGAGTCGTACTCATTGCGATGTTCGTTGATGCCGGAGACGTTCAGGCATGCTTTGAATTTCTTGAAGACTTCCCGGCACATCACTTCGAAGCGTTTGCGGGTTTCATCATTCTGGTTGGCGACTTCCTTGGCTGCTAAGATGGCAGCATTTCGGGCGAATCCAGTTTGATGAATGATATCGTCCAAGGGTGCATTGCCCTCATGCAAAAATGAGCGAACAAAAGCGATTGACTCTACCAAGTCAGCCAGCAGTTCCTCGTCGGGCTTAGCGGGATCACGCCCGCCCTCATCACCGCCATGCCCTTCATCCCCTCGGCCTGCATAGGTGGCTAGGGCAGCACGTAGATTCTTGAGGATTCCGCAGTAGTCCACAATCAGGCCATTGTTCTTGCCCTCGTTTTTACGATTGGCACGGGCAATGGTCTGCATGAGCGTGTGCGCTTTCAGCGGTTTGTCCAGATAAAGAGTGGATAAGCTCGGAACGTCAAAACCCGTCAACCACATCGCGCAGACGATGGCCACCCGAAAGGGGTGAGACTCCTTCTTGAATGCGGACTCAATGTCCAATCGCTTCTGATCGTCCGTTTCAAAGCCATTTTTGATGAGTTGGCGATGAGGTTTAATATCGAGTGCCCACTTGCGGAATTTATCAATCTCGCCCTGTTCTTCGCTGATTACAACCGCCATTTGTGTGTCTTTCATCCATCTGATTTGGCGCTGTTGGTAGATGACTTCTTGCGGATCGCGAATCTTGGACAGATTCGATTCCAGTTCCGTGATCCTCTTATTCCAAGCATCCTGTATCAGGTAGTACATCCGAACGGAGGTGATTTTATCGATGCAAACCAACATCGCTTTGCCAGTTTCCCACGCATTCGAGTAGTGGATCACGAAATCTTGCGCAATCTGTTTCAAGCGCTTCTCAGCGGTAATGATATGGTAATCTCGGCGCAGTTCGCGTTCCAACCGTTCCTCTACATTGATATCGTCGGTTTCGAATTCTTCCAACTTCTCCGCGATCCGCTCGTTCAGATCATTTGTCGCAAGACCCAATTTATCTCCACGTGCATCGTAATACAATGGCACCGTGGCTTCGTCTTCGACAGCGCGTTGAAAATCGTAGGTAGAGATGTAGTCGCCAAACATTTGCTTCGTTTTTCGTCCCCCTGAAACAGGGGCGTACCGGTAAATCCGATGAAACTGGCATTCGGCAAAGCATTGCGCATGTTGAGCGCGAGCAATCCGTATTGGGTGCGATGGGCTTCATCTGAAATGACAATGATGTCGTCGCGCAGGGAGTAACCGCTGTTCGGATCGACCGTTTGATTGAACTTCTGAATCAGTGTGAATATGTAGCTCTTATGCTCACTGAGGAGTTGACGTAAATCATCGCCACTCGATGCCCGGCAAGATTCCTTTTCGTGATTAACCAAGCCACTACCGGCGAACGTCTTGTAAATCTGTGTGTCTAAATCATCGCGATCCGTCAAAACCAAGAACGTGAAATTCCCGCCAATCTTGCGATGCACCTTGCGCGTGAAGAATACCATTGAATAACTTTTTCCGGAACCTTGCGTGTGCCAGAACACACCTAGTTTACCCAAGCGTTCGTGACGATGTTGAACGGATTCGAAGGCTTGATTAACACCGAGAAACTGATGATTTTGCGCGAGAATCTTCACTGTTTGTCCGGGCGAATCGTCAAACAAGATGAAGTTCTCAAAGAGATCCATGAAGTTGCGCTTCTCACAGATGCCTTTGAGGAGGGTTTCCATATCGACAATACCGAGATCGTTCTCGGCCAGGCGTTTCCAATCATAAAAGTGCTCATACTGGCTGGAGAGCGTCCCCACCTTGGCCCGAATACCGTTACCTAGGACGATGAATGCATTGTGATGGAAAGTGTGTGGGATGGTGTCTTTGTAGTCGGATAGATTTTCCTCGTAAGCATGGCGCAGATCTTTATGTACATTCTTGAGTTCCATAAAAAGAAGCGGAATGCCGTTGACGAAGCCGACAATATCCGCTCGTCTATGATAAATATCACCGTAAATCCAGAGTTCACGAACGCAGAGGAAGTGATTTTGAAGCGGATCGACAAAATCGAAAACACGTAAACGTTGTTGCTTCAACTCACCCTGCGAACTGCGAAATGAAACTTGTACGCCATCTTTCAGGAGCGTGTATTTCTCGCGATTGGTTGCCAGTGTGGACTGGATTGTGCTGTATTCGACGATATCGCGGATAGCATCTTCATATGCCGAATTGGGTAAACCGGGATTCAGACGCTCCAGACTCCCCCTGAGATAGCGGATGAGCACAACTTCCTTTCGGGAGTTGCGCCCAAGCAGACTGTTTCGACCGAAATCCTCGGTGTTGTAAGCATAAACGGACTCCCAACCGAGGGAATCCCGCATATAGTCAGCCGTGGTTTGCTGCACGAGATTATCTTCGGTCATCTGGCTCATATGGCAATCTCTCCGTTCATCAAGCGAGGGAGCAGGAGATCGCGGGCTTCGGCCAGTCTCCGTGACTGCAACGCTAGGGTCCTCATCTGTTCGACCATGGGTTCAATAATGAGATTAAATTCTTCTAAAGTCTTATCAGCAGGTCTGAGGAATTTACACTTCTGGAGATAGTTCCAATCAGCCCTCGGCATCTTTGATCCTTCTCGGACTGTTTTGGAAGCTAACGATACAAACTCATCACTGGAGAGTAAAGTAAGGCAATATTGTTGTAGCTTAGACTCTACTGATCTCACGACAATAGCATCTGAAGAGGTTATCCCATCGACCAACGCAAAACCGACTTTGTGAAAATAAGGGCGAATTTTACCGAACAGAATGTCACCCGCTTTAAAGGTAAACTTGTTGCTTGCAACCTCGCGACTATGCCCCCATTCCGAGAGGGTAATGGAGCGACGAGGAATGTGCTCCAGCCCAATATATGGGGTTTCAGAAGGTACGGAAGACGGGTCTATTGATACTCTGATGTCGTGACAGAGGTTAACCAAGGTTACACGACTCCACCCATCTGGCACACCATCAACAATTTTCACAAGTTCATGTCCGGGAAAACGAAAATGCACGAACCATTCCTTGTAGAGCAATCGTGCTGCCTGTTCGAGCAGCTCTATCCGGCGACGGTTGTTTGCGATGAGATTGTCGTATTGCCTTAATACATTCGCAATTTCGTACTGTTTGCTCTTGTCCACAGGAATCTGAATCCTAAAAGAGCGAAGATTCTCAAGGCTGATGTAAGGCTGGGCAGAACCCAAGCGTAAGTTCAGTATTCCCTTTTTAAACTCAGAACTTCGTGTAATATAGTAAAAGAAAAGTGAGTTGACCTGACTAGGGTTGGGCCTTAGCAAGGCAACGTTCTTAATACTAAATTCCTGCTCGCTCGTTACGCGTGCGACATCACCAACAGAACCGATATTCGCAAGTAAAACATCTCCAACCTCCGGCTTTACTCGTTTCTTGCATATCTCGTGATCTTCCTCGCTAATAAAGTCACAGTCATTAAAGTTAATTACTCCGGATGATATGTTTTTCCCTTAATAAAGGGAATGCCCGTATCGCGAATTTTAGGGGAGTCGTGCGTTCCATCAGTAACGAGCGCACACACTGCCTGTAACGAGATATCTATTATTTCAAAACAAGTTTTCATAGACCTAATCCCTCGAAATTGTAGCGTATTTTTACAGCAAGATCGTTTGCTTCGTCATTCAGCCCTTCCAACTCCACATGTATCTCCCGCAAAGCTTCCTCAAAGTCAAAATCCTCATCTTGTTCCTCAGGCGCAACTCCCACATATCGACCCGGCGTCAGGCTCCAGTTGTTCGCCTGTATTTCCTCCCGGCCTACCAGCTTAACCAATCCTGGCACATCGCGGCACTCTCCGTCAGGAAACCGCTCCAGTAGCCACTCGGCCTGACGGTAATAGTAGCGAACGAGTTTCAACTGCTCGACAGCTTCATGCCGGGTGGACTCTACCACTTTTTCGCACGATTGATCTCCCCGTTTATCCACAAACTGCTGTCCTTCGCGCCAAGCTCCTTCTCACACAGGTCCGTCAGACGGTTGACTAACTTGTTGACGTAATCCGTTTGCTTGACCAAATCTCGACTTTGCTGAGCCAGTTCGCCCATATGTTTCTCTGCTTCCTTCAAGGACTGCAAATTAAATTTCTGCTCTCCCCAAAGTCGGTCCTTCTTCATCATCAAATGGAAGAATTGAGTCACATCCTCAGAAAGTGTTGCAAACGCAGATTCAAACTCGCTTCGCGCATCTGCAAGTTTAGGAACGTCGCTGGCAGAAACGGATGACGCGAAAGGATGTATCCGCTCACGCAAATCCTGCAGAGCAGACACATATTCACGCAACAGATCGATCTCGTTATCCTCTTTATCACGAAGAAAATAGCAATGACTGGCTTCGACCAACGTTCTGTGCAAATAGCTGGTCAGCAGGTCTACGAATCGATCGTTTTCCCCGCGATACAGCCATACGATGGCGAGCAGGTTTTGCAACTGCTCCGGGCTAAAGTCGTAAATCTTGCGAGTCACTTTGCGGTAGATGTTGCGGGCATCAATCATCAGGACCTTATCCTGATGCTCTTCTGGCTTGGCGCGATTGAGAAACCACAGTTCACAAGGAACAGTTCGGGTATAGAAGAAATTGGAGCGAATCGCAATCATGACATCAACATCGCCAGTTTCGACGAGCTTGCGTCGAACTTCCGCTTCATCGCGCCCGGCGCTCGATGCCTGAGAGGACATGACGAACCCGGCACGACCGTGATCGTTCAAATAGCTATAGAAGTAGCTGATCCAAAGGTAATTGCCATTCGACACCTTCTCGTTTTTGTTGACGCCTGGAAGGCCGAAAGGCAGACGAGGGTCATTCTTGACCTTGTCGGCATCCACTTCGTCTACGTTGAAGGGGGATTGGCCATGACAAAATCCGCTTTGCCACGCAAATTATGCGGGTCTTCGTAATAGGTGATGGCCTTTTGAATATCGCCCTCCAGACCGTGCACAGCCAAGTTCATCTTGGCCAGACGAATGGTGGTCGGATTTTTCTCCATGCCGTAAAAGGTCAAGCGTTCGGACGGATTCGCGTGCAACTGCTCAACGAAATGAGCACTTTGGACAAACATGCCACCGGAGCCACAGGCGGGATCGAGCACGGTTCCGTCCTTTGGCTCCAGCACATTGGCGATGAGGGAGACCAGCGAGACGGGCGTGAAGAATTCGCCACCGTCGTGGGCCTTTTGGTCAGCAAATTGAGTCAGAAAGTATTCGTAAATCCGCCCGAAGATATCACCGGATGCACGTTTCAAGGCTTCAGGATTCAGCGTGCGGAGCAGTTGGCCGAGCACATCATTGTCGAGTTCCTGATATTCTGACTTAGGGAGAACCCCGCGCAGTGACTCATAGTCCGCTTCAATGGACTCCATGGCGTCGATGATGGCCCGAGCGCGATCATCGCTGTCTTTCAAAGCAACGAGGTAATCAAACTGCGCGATCTCGCGCAGGAAGATGGCGCTCTTTTGGGAAAAGTCCTCTTTGGTTAATTCGCGAGTGCGCCCACCACGGGTAGGCAACAATGCAATGACGTCATCCTTGACTGCCAAAAACCGACTGTAGGCATGGCGAAGAAAAATCAAGCCCATGACTGGCATGAAATATTCATTGCTCGCGTAGTTTGAGTTGGCCCGCAGGGTGTCTGCTGCACCCCACAGGCGTTTTTCAATGGCTTCTATGTTTTCAAGTTGGGACAAGGGTATGTTCCTCCGGAAGTAACACTGAGCTTTAAACTGCAATGGACATAGGCTAAAGATAATCCAACGCGATCCATTCAACTGCGTTTTATCATTATCAGTGATTTCATTCGGCTCGCATGGTGCAATTTCCTGCTATAGGAGTTCCAACAACCCGCGCCGTTCCGAATCTCTCGAATTCTCCTCCGCCACCGACGAAAGTATTCAGTACATTGACTATTTGAGATTATAACAATTTTGTCCCACGCATCGTGATTGGATCAGTTCATATTTTGGTTGGAATCCTGTGGGGAGTTTCTCGACGAAAGAACGGACGATGTTACCCAATGAAACGACGTGAACGAGGAAAAAGCGGAGTAGACTTGGATCTTGCTTCGCTTCTTGATATTTCCCATTTTATAATGCTTCGCCCGGAAACTTTACAGCGAGGATAACAACATCATGACCTAAGACCTCAAAATACACCCTGAATTTTCGAATCACAATGCGAGAAATCCCTTTAAACTCGCCGTATTCCTCGGTATAATGCCGACCTACAATTGGATTTGAGAGAACGTCCTCTGTTTCTATGATGAATTGAGCGATAAAGCCAAGTGTTTCATCCGGCGTGAAATGAGGGCTTTTGAAAGTGAGCAATTTTAACCGAATAGGAGTAGGCCAGATGATTCGTCGGGTTGTCACTGAGCAAAATCCTTAGAGGATAAGGATTTCAGCAATTCTGACGTTGTCATGACGTCTCCTCGTTGGTATGCATTTCGACTGTCTCGAATCAACTCACCAAGCTCAGGGTCAGCCTGCACTTCGGAAGCGATGGTTTCATTATCATTGGCCTGAAGTACAATGGTGACCTGACCCTTTCCCGGAATGAAAACTTGACACACAGAGTGGTCCTTGTCTAACTTTTCAATGCGCTCCATCAGTTCATGTGGGGTATGGACGATATCCACGGCTCGGTGTCACCTCCTGAATTTCATGCATCCATTATACAGCGACGGGCCACCACAGTATACGTTCCCGAAAGGTGTTTGGATGTAAGGCAACGACAACGACAGACGGGCAATCGCCATGGATGGCAATCGCCTGTCTGTCGTTGTATTGAGAAGTTTCTCATCATAAAAGCTTGTGCCTTGCAAACGGGGAGAACGTTTCATGTCGTTCGACAACCTCATGTCCCCACAAGCGGATGTACTTGTTGACCATGTCCATGGTGCGATGGCGCATAATCCGTCTCAAAGTAAATGGATCGCCACCGTTTAGAATCCACATTCTGGCGAATGTATGCCGGAATGTATGGGCGCTGACTCGGACGTTCGTAATCCCGGCCCTCTTTCCATAATCTGAAATTGCGTGCTGGATGGTTGAGCGGTTCAGTCGCTTACCGTCCAATGTCACGAATAGGGCGGGAGATGCAGTTAGGTATCTCCCTCTCTCTTTAATGTACGTTGCGAGAAGCCGAACCATGGGCTCGCTCAGTGGGAGGTCTTCCGTAGTATTCGTTTTGCCATCAACATTTTTCAAGAGCTTTCCGTACAAATCCACTTGGTCAACGTCCAAGTCGACCAGTTCCCGCAACCGAATCCCGTTATCCAACATGAGAGCCATGATCGCTTTGTCTCGAAGTCCGGCAAATGTCGTCGTCTTACACTGCTCCAAGATCTTCATGTATTGATCTTCTACAAACGAGGGAATGCCCATGTCCGTTTCAATCAGTTTCTGAAGTCTATAAGCAGCATTTGTCACGACAAGTCCTTCTTCTTTTGCATAACTGAGGACCCGACGAATGGTTTTAATCCGTCCATTAATCGTGTTCGGTTTCAATCCTTGCGCCCGCATATCGTCAAAAACGTGCTTTTCCAAATACTCAGTGGTAATAGAGTCAGCAGCAATGTCTTCTGGCAAGCGTTTCAAGATTGCATTGATGCATTCACGCTCGTGCTTGATTGTAAATACGGATGCCTGTTTGCGTTCAAGGCTAATCAAGTACTGGTCAGCCAAAGTACGAAGCGTAACAGAAACCTTTGAACTTCTACGGATAGCCACAACGTTGTCCTCTCGAATTGTCCGCATCATGACGCAGGACTCCTTTCATTGATTTCTATGGATTTGGAACGAGATACCAGAGCGGGAATGGGTGAGTCCGGACTCCTCTTTCCACTCCATCAATCTCCATGAATCCATTACACCACGCATCTCGAATTCTTTCCCGGTAAATGTGAAAGTTGAAAAACGAATCCTCTCAACGTCTATTACAGAAAAAGATTGCGATCTTCGACGGAAAGAAACGGTCTCCATTCGATACTCTCGTTTGAACCGTGGACCGCTTGGCATCCGTTTCAAACTTGTCTCGAAAGTTTGTATGTAAAAATTAGGTTATTAGCTTAGCATCACGACACAATGCGTAGCAATGCTCCACCCTGAAGCGTAGCAACACGGTGCATTGCTACGGCAATGGTTGATGAAGCGTAGCATTGCTACGCAATCGACTTTTCGCCTGTTCCGTAGCCCATTCGCGAAAGGAGGCATGCTTCAAGCTTACAACCCGTGTTCAATTCGGGGCATTTCAACGCAATGTTTGAAGAGCAGCCCGCAGCAATGCTCCGGCTAAAAGTGCCGGATCACTACGCTTTGCAACACATTGCTACGCGTTGCTACATACTGCTGAATGTATCTGCGAATTCCCGTGAAATGAGTGATATCCTCTTCATGCGCTGGCGCGAACAGCATAGCTGTTCGCGCCCAAAGACATTCATCTGCTCCCCAACGCCGAGCGCACTTCCTCCAACTTTGTCGTCACCCGTACGAGCGCCCTCGACATTTCATCCAATACCTTGGGTTCAGGAGTGGCATCCGGAAGCAGAACAGCCATCAGCCTGGACTCCAATCTCCTAATCGACCGAAGATGTTTTTGCGTATTGCGTTCCGAAACTGCTTTTTGAAATCTCGCCCCCGCTTCAGCGGGTAGTGATTCCGCCATTTTGACGATCGATTGACGGAGAAGCTTGTCCGTGCCCAAGACCTCTTCGACTTCATATTGCCGGTCGATCGCGTCCGTCACAGAGTCCACGCGATCCAGTGTTATTTGGTCCTCCGAAAAGTTCCGTTCAGTGCGTCCATGTTTTCTCGTTTCCCAATACTGCTCGATCCATTCTGACACCAGGCTTTCTGTGAGAGCGGTTTTCGCAGACCCGGTGGCAGCAACCACTTGAAAGAATTCTGCCTGAGCGTCCATGGGAAGTCCGGCGATCCGAACGGCACTCTTGATTCCCAACATTTTGATGGTCACCAGGCGCTGAAAGTCCGCCGACAGTCGAATGAGTCTTAAATACTTGTACACTTGCCTCATGCTGAGATCATAGTCTCTGGCCAATTCCTCCATGGTCTGATCCTCGTCTTCTTTCACATGCTGGCCATTCTTCAATCCAAACCGCTTCTTGATGATGGCCATTTGTCGAGCCACGCGAATGGGGTCCGTCTCCTTGGATTGACGTTTTCGATTTTCATTGACCAAAGCAAACTCAGCTTCGTCATCGCTCATTTCCGCCAGAATGACGGGAACGGATTCCATGCCAAGATCAAACGCAATTTGCTGGCGCATGTGTCCGTCCACGATCACGTACGTTTGACTCTGCACCAGCAAGGGAGTAAGCATGCCGTTCTCCTCAATATCCTTCCTCACACGCTCGTACACCCCGCGCATACCCGCAATGCTGCTGTGATAATGGCCATGTTTGGGGTGGGGTTTCAGTAACTTTGGATTGAGCATCGTCGTTTCCATCACTCGGCACCCCCAAGATAAAACCTCAAGACATCAAGCCTCTCATGTCCAAGGTCCATGGAAACCAGAATCCGCGCGAGTTGATCATGAGAGAAATGCCGTCCTGCTCCATGACGAGCGCCAGCCCGTGACTCCAATCGCGCCATTTTTGCGCCAGTTGTGCGGATTGGCTCAATCTTCTCGACAAATCCCGCTCCAACACTTTGTAGTTAGTCTCCTTATATTGGTTATATCTGGAGTTCGCAAAAGCTTTTCTTTGCGAATGGAAATTCGCTCCGCGAAGCCCGATCTTTTCAGCCTGCCCACGGTACAGGTTCTCCGCCATTTTGCGAGCCGTTTCAACACGGTGAAGACTGCCGTTTTGCCGTCTTATTTCAAAGACTGCACGACCCGGTGCCCGCCCTTCGACGAGGTGGGCCAAATGGCGCATGTAAGCCAGGTCCACCTGTACAACGCGGTCTTTACCGCCTTTATCGTTCCAAAAATCACACAATTCTGTTTGAAATCAATGTCTTGGACCTGAATGAGGAGTGCAGCCGTAATGCTCGCCCCTGTCTCCATTCCAAATCGCGCCATTTCCGAAAATACGGTTGCATTGGGCGAGCGGCTCTGCGCCAAAAGCTCGACCATCCCTTGCGCTTGTTCCCGTGTGATGATCAGCCCCTTGTGCGCATCCGCCAGTCGCCGGACCGCATCGATCTCCTTGGCACGCGCCAACATTTCATCTTTATTGATCATGCGGATACGCGTACGCATTTGTTCGCGCGCTAAATTTTGCAACTTCGAAAGTGCATGCACATACGTTTTGGCTGTCCCGGCAGCCAACTCGCCCTCTTGGAACCGTGTGAAGCAATGTTCAATGAACTCCCGACCATGGGCACTGCTAACAAACCGCAAGTCCGTGACCCCATGTTGCTCATAGACGAACCGCGCGAAAGCGTCCGCGATACGGGCGTAGTTATGGGTCGTAGCGTGCGAATGCGTGTGCGTACGTTTGAACCGCTCCGTAGCACTCTTTCGCGGGACCTTTGCCTTGCCACGTTTGAACGCGATGGCGATGTCATCCCGAAATTGTTCCAATGTTTTCTTTGCCACTTGACGATGCCTCCAACTGTGCTGTGAACCGGGTACAGAGCACGAAGATCCTTTATCAAAGTTTGAGCAGACTTCAAGCTTGCCCGGTCCGAGGTGGTAATGACATCATTCTTTAGAATGCTGTCATTACCACCTCGGTCGAGTTCCCGCGAGTCCATGTCCACCGTGACACGGCTCACCCGACATCTCAGCACCTTTCCCTGCCTGGCGACTGACCGGCTCGCGCGTATGCGCCATATCAAGCCCGCGCCTGCAAACTGGTGGGGTGATCGCCTTTCGCGACCAACTTCTGGTGAAACAATGCCGAACGTGTTGCGGGAGTCGGCCATCCCATGCTGAGTCTTGCCTGTTCGATTGGTGTTGCGTGGGTTCCGCCCAATCCACCTGCGTAACGAGCCATTGGCATCCGTACACAGGTTGGTGTTTACGATCGGGCGTTTTCTCACATGAACCGCGGATGGCTCACCGTACTTCGCGCGCCGGAATGTCTCGCTCATCGCTTTGCATATCCGTCGGTGTTACGCACGTTTTCGGTTTGCCCCCTGCGTCCAGGTGAGTCCGGCCTTCTGATCGGCCTTTCCGTTTTTGCGCCGATCCTGCATCTCCTCCTTTCCTGAGTGATAATTGTGATGAACTACGTTCGGCTGATGAATAGGCTCACCAACCGGTGCTCGACATCTGTCGGGGCCTGGTTGCGGAACGATGATTCCGCTTTGACAACGCAAAAAGCGCTGTCCCGAGATCCTCCGTCTCACCTGTCAAAGTGAGAATTATCGGCATCTCGTTACACCGCTGTGCTGACCCTATCCACTCGGCGAGAGCGGGTAGGGCGGGTGTTATAGGCTAGACAATGTGTCTAGTTCAATTGAAGCACGGATTTCCGGATTGTGCAACCGGATAGAAATCGAATTAAATTTGCAAACACCAACGTACAATAATCTTCGGCATGCTCAGCTCAGCTAATCCCTTGTTGTACCGAGCAGAAGTCGGGCCACAAAACGGGAGAAGCGCTTCAACTCCTGCGAACCCAATTCGGTGGCCCCCGATTCAACTTGGAACAAAAGCTCCCAATGATCCCGGGGAATGAGCAACTTCAATTGTTCGATGGGTTTGTCCTGCGCCGATACACCATCTTCGGATGGATGATCCTGATCATAAAAATCCTCAATGAGTTTTTCGCTCAGCAACTCCAGCGCAAGATTACACATGGATCACCACTCCCTGGTCAACCATCCAGGCTCATCTCCGATTCGTATAAACCTTCACCGTATTCCGTGTCCTGAACCGAGAGGACGGAGCTGGCCAGCTTCATGACAGGAAACTGGCCAGCCCTATCGTCATTAACCCACAGCACTGGCCACATAATTCGCCATGTACAGCGCCAACTCATCGGACGTACGCGCCGTTTCAACATTGCCAAATCCCCGCGATACCAGATGCAACACGCGATCAGCATCCTCTTGTGACAAGACCAGTTCGTCCACCATCCGTCTCATTGCATATGCGAGAGATTCCATAACCCGTACACGAACCCTCGATGACAGTTTCCCGACTTCTATCATTACGGCTGCTAAGCTCACGGCCAAGTAATCCGTGGATTTCGAATGATCCTCTAACGCCTGGCGACTTTTCGTAAAAATTTGGTGCAGATGGTCTATCGAGATCGGATAATACCCTCTTGTACCCTTCTCATCGACGAGCGTGGTCTGATACTTTTTGATCAGTTCCACCATCGCAGAATCCAAACCTGAACTGTTCCACATAAACTGAAGAACTTTGAGAACAGCGCGCAAGTGGTCCAAAATTCCCCCATGATAGCGATGGCGAACAGATTCCGTGTCGACTCCGACTAAAAGCTCGTCCCAATTTCGTTCGATGCAATCCACAGCCAATCCGGAGTACGGCTGTGGCACTCGCTCAAACGCGGGGACGATTTGCATGATTGTATGGATGACCCCGGAAATTGGGGATTCCACGACCTCCGGGATTGCCCTGCCAAAATCGATCTCGCGAATGTTCATCCGCTTGTCACCCGAGCTCAAAAGCCACTCATAGACAGCCCCCGACACAATCGCTTCCTTGCCATCGCCAATTTGCTCAATTACTTCTCTCGCCCGATCCTCTGAACTTGTCCACAGAAGCGCCTGCATATGTCCGGTCTCATCCGTACTCGCGATGCTTGGAATTCGCAGCGTTTGGCGCCATCTTCCTGTAGTTGATGGGAGCGTCTCATTGCGCAGGCGCCTATTGCACTCTCCTTTTCTGAGTCTGGCAGGCCTACTCGCGGTCCTCGCGACACTGAGTATCTGGACGCCAAAAGGAGTGGCGCGTGATTTTCACGTACACGCCTGGTGGCACTCGCTGTTTGCGCGGCGTGTCGAGACGGCCGCACCTGCCGCGCCCTATGGCGCGAATGACGCGCATTTGGGCGGCAATTTCAACGGCAGTACGGCGGTCATGTTTCGTGTCATCGCGAAGGAATCGTCGTACTATCCCATTGAGTCATTCTCAACCTACACAGGCGCGGGATGGGTGCGCGGCGCTATGACGGCAGCGGCATCCGGTGTGTCAACTCACGTGCCGCGCACCCGAATGACACAGCAGGTGTGGGTGGAGTCGGGAACTTATCCAGCCGTCCTTGGGGCCAATCGCATCATCAGTGCCACGATGCGCGGCGGTGCCCGCGCTCGCTTTGTCCCGGCGATCGACGCGTGGACCTTTGGCTCGCCACTTCATGCGGGAGAGCACTACACAGTCGTGTCCACACTTGAGCATGTGAATCCGCGCTCACTCGCTTCTGTGACTGACGGAAACTTGGTCTACGCGTTTCGTCAGGCGCTTCAATTGCCAGCGAATTTTCCGCAGCGCGACATTCTTTTGGCGCATCAAATCACAGTGCATGCGGTGACGCCTTACGCAAAACTGCAGGCGATCATCGCGTATTTGCAGTCACACGAATCGTATCAAACGCAAGGCATTCCTGTGCCGCGACCGGGTCAAGATTTTGTCGACCAATTCCTTTTTGAGACGCATCGTGGCTATTGTGACCAGTTCTCAACCGCCGCCGCGATTCTTGCACGCGTCGTTGGCATTCCGACGCGTTGGGTGAAAGGGTACATCTCGGTGCCGGCCGACCCCACTTATCACGGCGCGCAAAATGAGTACATCCTTCGCGGGACGGATGCGCATTCATGGTTTGAGGCTTGGTTTGCGGGATATGGTTTTGTCCCTTTTGAAGCGACACCATCAGCTGCGCTCGCGGAAATTACTCAAGAAAAATGCCATCGTCATCCAGTGTGATCGCTTCACAACGGCCAAACGTGACACCGCCTGTTCAGCATGCGATCAAGCAAGCTGTGGAAAAGAAAAAGCAGCAGAATTCACAATCCGCCGCTTCTGTACCGCTTGCAAAAGGTTTTCTTGTCCTTTTCGCGCTGCTCATCATTTTCGCGGGGATCATCCGGTTCGCGCGCCGCAGATCATCAAGGCGATCTTTACGGTCTTTGTTTCAGAGCGAGGCAGTATCCGCAGGCGATTTTGGCATACAGGCGAACCGCTTGCTGCGCGCGCTTGAGCGGCGCATCGTCTATCCGCGCGCTTCTCACGAGACGCTTCGCGAGTGGGGATTGCGGCAAACGGATGACCTAGATCAGAAGGAACTGATGGAGGCAATTGCGTATGTGGAGCGCGTTCGCTATGGCCCGGAGGGGCGAAGCGAAGGCGGTGCGCCCCTGGATGACCCTTTTGAGAAGGGGCAATTGCAACCGCGGGTGAAGCGGGACGGGCGTTCTCACATTACGCGTGCTGTGGTCGGTTTTCTTCGTTTCATCAAGCAGAGTCGCTGATATTCGTGGTAAACTACACAGATTAGTTTTCAAATCCTATGAGATGTCAAAAATACATTCAGGAAGTGGTGTCGAGATGGAAATGGATCGTCACGAGACGGTCGTGGTCCTTGATTTTGGCGGGCAATACAACCAACTGATCGCGCGCAGAATTCGCGAATTAAACGTGTTCTCAGAGCTTTTGCCGCATGATACCCCAGTTGCGGCCTTGCGCGCGATGAAACTCAAGGGGATCGTTTTTCGGGCGGGCCGCAAAGCGTCTATCGGGAGGGTGCACCGCTTGTCGATCCTGCGATTTATGATTTGGGCATCCCGATCCTTGGCATCTGCTATGGCATGCAGCTGCTCGCACGCGATTTTGACGCGCATGTCACGCAGGCGAGCGCACGTGAATATGGACTTGCAGAACTCGCCTGTCACAGCCACGCGACGCTTTTTGCCGGGACGCCTGCCACCCAGCGCGTCTGGATGAGCCACGGTGACATGGTTGTCGAAGTGCCGCGCGGCTTTCAAGTTGACGCGTACACATCGAGCGCACCAGTTGCGGCGATGAGCGATCCTGCGCGCAAACTCTATGGCGTACAGTTTCATCCAGAGGTCCAGCACACCGACTACGGTCAGGACTTGTTGCGTCAGTTTCTCTTTGGCGTATGCGGGTGCGCGGGCGACTGGCGGATGGACAACTTTGTGGAAGAGTCGATCACAGCGCTGCGCGACACCGTGAAAGACGGTCGTGTGTTGATGGCACTCTCGGGGGCGTCGACTCTTCTGTGACAGCGGCGCTGCTTCACCGCGCGATCGGCGATCGTCTGACGTGCGTTTTTGTCGATCACGGGCTGCTCAGAAAAGATGAGGCAGAGCAAGTAATGCAGATGCTTTCTGGCACATTCCACATGGACATCCGCCTCGTAAATGCACGCACGCGCTTTCTCGCACTGCTAGACGGTGTGTCTGACCCAGAAGAAAAGCGCAAGCGGATCGGTCGCGAGTTTATCGCTGTGTTTGACGAAACGGCGCGTTCACTTGGATCATTCGCGTTTCTCGGACAAGGTACACTGTATACGGATATTGTCGAGAGCGGCACCAAAACGGCGGCAACCATCAAGTCGCACCACAATGTGGGCGGTTTGCCGGAGGACATGGAATTTAAATTGATTGAGCCGCTTAAGACACTGTTCAAGGATGAGGTGCGCGCGCTCGGGGAAGAGTTGGGTCTCCCGCACGCGTTCGTCTATCGGCAGCCGTTTCCAGGTCCTGGACTCGCGATTCGCATCATGGGCGAGATCACGCCTGCGCGCATCGCGACGCTTCAAAATGCGGATGCCATTTTGCGCGAAGAGATTGCGCTGGCGGGGCTTCAGGATTCGATTTGGCAGTACTTTGCGGTGCTGACTGGCGTGCGCAGTGTCGGCGTGATGGGCGACGAGCGAACCTATGCGGAAACGATCGCGCTGCGCGCGGTGACTTCGCGCGACGGGATGACCGCCGATTTTGCGCATATCCCGTATGATGTGCTCGGAAAGATTTCTAACCGAATTTGTAACGAGGTGCACGGTATCAATCGCGTGGTGTACGACGTCACCTCAAAACCGCCCGCGACCATCGAATGGGAATAATCGATTCTCCCACGCGTGGAAGGCGCCTAAACGACGCCTCCCTGGCAAGAACGTGAGAAACGCATAAAATCGCGGATCGGAAACATGCTACAGCGAGATATCTCGACTGCGCGTGAGTTCGATCCGCGTACGTGCGTTTTAGAGGCAGTGCCGATGATCACGTGAAACGCATTCGTTGCATCAAGACGGGTGGCAGGGTTCGCGTCGTTTCGCGCATCGCTGATACGTTCGAGCTTAGGAGGCGTATTTTTATGCTGAGACAGTCGCTTTTGGCGGCGTTTGCCGTCGCAACAGGTCTCGCTTCACTCACGGCGTGTTCCAGTCCATCGAACACGACAGCTCCCAATCCACCGTCCACCACCCCTGCGCCAACAACCACTGCGCCCGCTTCGGGGAAAGTGACAATCACCTGGGCTGCCTCGCCGATTGCCAATGTCGGCATCCGCAAGAAATTGATCCAGTTGTTTGAGCAGGCAAATCCTACAATCAAGGTGAACCTGATCAGTCAGCCGTCAAGCACCGATACGAACCGCGCGTCGCTCATCACTGAGATCTCAGGCGGTTCGACGACACCGGATGTGTTTATGGGCGATGTGGTGTGGCCGGGACAGTTCGCGGCGCAATCCCTCGCCGAGCCGCTAAACAAGCACTTTCCCGCCAGTTTTTGCGCGGTTTTGCGCCAGGTCTCGTGCAAGGCGCGACGATCAAAGGAAATGTGTACGCGGCGCCCTTTTTCATGGACGCGGGTTTTCTTTACTATCGCAAGGATCTGCTGCAAAAGGCGCACCTGCCTGTGCCCAAAACGTGGGAACAGCTTCAGTCAGAAGCAAAAACGCTTGTTTCCAACAAAATGGTCAAATATGGTTTCGTCTGGGAAGGCGCATCCTATGAGGGGCTCACCTGTAACTGGATGGAATACCTCACAGATGCTGGCGGCCAGGTGTTTAACGCGCAGGGAAAACCAAACATGGATACACCTGCGGCACAGCACGCGCTCTCCTTTATGCGCGGTTTGATCACGTCTGGCGTTTCACCGCAGGCGGTGAGCGTGTTCCAAGAACCGCAGGCGATGAACACATTTAACAACGGACAGGCTGCTTTCCTTAGAAACTGGGACTACGCGTGGGCGAACTCGCAAACACCGGGGCAGTCAAGCGTCGTTGGCAAAGTGGGTGTCGTGCCATTGCCGACATTTGCCGGTCACGGCACGCGCGGATATGCCTGTATCGGCGGCTGGGATCTCTACATCAACCCGCACACCAAGCACATGTCGGCTGATCTCACCTTTATCAACTGGATGACAAGCGTCCCCGCCCAAACGGTGCTCGCCTCTCAGTATTCGGAGATTCCGACAAACGCCAGTGTGCAAAACAGCCCGGCGGTCAGGGCGAAAAATCCCGTGCTCGCCATCGTTGGACAGACCAACTTGATCGCGCGTCCTGCCCAGAATCCGTATTACGCCAAAGTGTCGACGGCCATCTACACGAATGTCAACGCTGCGCTCGCAGGTCAAGTCAGTGTCTCCACAGCGCTCAGTCAAGCCAATGCGCAATTGGCGTCGGCCGTTGGCAGTTCGAGTTTGTAGATTGAGAAAAATTGCGTCACTGGTTTACGAGACTGCCGAAAACGTTCTTCTTTAAGAAGGCAATCGGCAGTTTTTCGTATTGGCGTGAGTACGCAGCCAGCGATAATAGCCAGTTTCGCTGACATGCAAAACCTTACACATTGCCTTTATACTGTGCTTGGCTTCGTCGTTTTCCTTTAGAATCCCTATAAAACGAAACAAGTCTCGTGCAGCTACCTCTTTTGGCTCTCTGCGAAAAAGCTAACGCCTTTTTCAGGATATCATTGGCGGATTCCAATTCCCTGATCTTTTCCAACCCTTAACTCGGCGGTTTCGGATCTATGCGTTGGTGGCCGCTCCCACAAATGCCAAGGATCCATGTTTTTGCTTTGACTCCGCCATGTGTACAGCGTTGTGGGTGGGACCCCCAGTTGTTCGGAGGCCGCGGTTGGCCCGACTTCATAAGACAATTTTAATGCTTCTTCTTTGAATTCTTTGTCGTACACTCGCATTCTGGATTCCTTCTTCCTTTTTTATCATTCTGTCCAGAATTACGAGTTTGTTGACTTCACTAAAATGATACTGCTCCAATACCGTGACTTTTCCGATCTCGTTGAGCACCATCAGAACGATGGCGTACTGGGTATACGCATTCTATATCAAGGGGCGTTATCGGTTCAGACCATCCAACAAGCTGGATGAAATTTTCCACTATGTTTTCTCCCAATTCTCCAGTCAGCTTGGATAGCTCACCCATAATCTTACCTATACCCCCTGTTTATCTTTCAGAAGTAAAATAGACCTTGTAATAGAACATTCCCTTTTCTTCATCAAATTCCCGTTTTAAATTCGTAAAGACTTCTGCTGCACCTGCTTTAATCACTAATTCAAAAGAGTCATCTAGCTGTATGGTTCTTCTGACGCTCCGTTTGACTCGCTCTACTTCCTTTCTGGAGATAGTGAATTTCTCCGGTAGACTAATTCCCTCTTTGTCTTGAATTCTCCTCTTTCGTTCATTATACTCTTCAGATGCTGTCGGCCATTCAGATAAAACGTCTCGTGTAAACTGTTCATCGTCAAAGGAGACATTGGAATCAAAGTAGCTCATCGCTTTGAGTTGCGTTTTAATTCTGTGCTCAGCACTTCCGTTGGGGAATGAGTCATCTATGACTCTTGTGACTAGACTCATGTATTGCTTAGTGATTGAATCGTCGGTTCCTAATTCCCTAACACCAAGAAATTGTCCCTTCCAATAACGAGCCTCTTCACCACTCTTGCTAAGATTATCAATAACGGCTACTCGATATCCAATGTCCACATCCAAATTGAAAATAAGACAGCCCTTTTCCAAACGGTTAATGCTTATTCCCTCGTCTAAAGTTATTCCATAGGTATTCTCCTTCGGAGAAATCTTAAGATATGTGTCTTTTGTCTCCGATTTAAATATTCCTATGGCGTCCGTAGTTACACCGTCAATAGAGCAATTCGTAAAATACAGCATAAAGAACTCGCCACCACGTATTCGCGGGTGTGAAGAGCTTTCATACAGATGCTTTGCAATTTCTCTGGATATTTGCAAAAAACATTGCGGATTTGGAAACACGGATTTGGCATAAACATAAACTTCATTGAACGAAAGATTAGAGTCATGAGTAAACTGATACAACGATTCGATCTTTAAGAACGGCTTTAAAAAGTGCTGAAAGAGCAATTCCTGTAATCTATCTCCCTCTATAGGAGTCTCACTGTTTGAAAACCTTACTCCCTCTTGACGCAATTTATTGCCAACCAAGTGTACCGCCAAATACTTGATTTCTGAGTTTGAAAGCTCAATCATCCTGTGCCCCTCATTTCGAAATTGACATGCGAGATCATTCTACATGCGTGCGCTGGCATCCAATTTTCAACCACTCACAATACCTTTACAAACGGAAAGTCATGCATACACCGGCGATGGCACCGTCGGATACGCCCAAAACACATGCCGAAACACCAAATCCGCTTTGGCATCCACATCTTCATCCGTGAAGCTATCCACTGGAAGCCCTGTTGTGTCACTGTAGAGGAAATCGCGAATGGCAACACGAACCGCATCACGGGTGGATTCCTTGTCGCGCCAGTGGTCAATTTTCAGCTTCTCTTCTTTCAAGATTCGGAGGAGTTCAACAGACACCTGCTTAATGCGTTTTCCGTCCTTCGCGGACAGCTCCGGCTTCTTGAGAAGGTCAAATATCGCCAAACTCTCCTCGTCCAAGCCCTCACGCATAGCCCGAGACTCTTCTTCATTCAGTGCACCGACAAAAAGCAATAGCGCTTCGAAGGTCTTCTCAATCGTCAACCTGTCTTTCTCTCGATTATACTCTTCTACGATCTCCTCGTAGTGCTTTTGGAAATCCGTTCGCAATGGATTTTGCATCAGCAAGCGCCGGAGTCGTTTCTCGATCACGCTTTTCAAATTCTGCACCGTCGTGTTCTTGCTGGAACTTCGCTCAAATTCCTTGCGCAGTCGCTCAAAATCAATCTTCGAGATGTCGTATGCAGTGGTTGATTCGCCGATCCGCTCGCTATTGGTCGTGATTGCCTGATCAACAACGCCATGCAGCTTCTGGATGATATCTGAGATGTCTGCCAAGTCCTTATCTTCCTGCAAACTGCGATAGACAATATTGATGGAGTCGTACTCATTGCGATGTTCGTTGATGCCGGAGACGTTCAGGCATGCTTTGAATTTCTTGAAGACTTCCCGGCACATCACTTCGAAGCGTTTGCGGGTTTCATCATTCTGGTTGGCGACTTCCTTGGCTGCTAAGATGGCAGCATTTCGGGCGAATCCAGTTTGATGAATGATATCGTCCAAGGGTGCATTGCCCTCATGCAAAAATGAGCGAACAAAAGCGATTGACTCTACCAAGTCAGCCAGCAGTTCCTCGTCGGGCTTAGCGGGATCACGCCCGCCCTCATCACCGCCATGCCCTTCATCCCCTCGGCCTGCATAGGTGGCTAGGGCAGCACGTAGATTCTTGAGGATTCCGCAGTAGTCCACAATCAGGCCATTGTTCTTGCCCTCGTTTTTACGATTGGCACGGGCAATGGTCTGCATGAGCGTGTGCGCTTTCAGCGGTTTGTCCAGATAAAGAGTGGATAAGCTCGGAACGTCAAAACCCGTCAACCACATCGCGCAGACGATGGCCACCCGAAAGGGGTGAGACTCCTTCTTGAATGCGGACTCAATGTCCAATCGCTTCTGATCGTCCGTTTCAAAGCCATTTTTGATGAGTTGGCGATGAGGTTTAATATCGAGTGCCCACTTGCGGAATTTATCAATCTCGCCCTGTTCTTCGCTGATTACAACCGCCATTTGTGTGTCTTTCATCCATCTGATTTGGCGCTGTTGGTAGATGACTTCTTGCGGATCGCGAATCTTGGACAGATTCGATTCCAGTTCCGTGATCCTCTTATTCCAAGCATCCTGTATCAGGTAGTACATCCGAACGGAGGTGATTTTATCGATGCAAACCAACATCGCTTTGCCAGTTTCCCACGCATTCGAGTAGTGGATCACGAAATCTTGCGCAATCTGTTTCAAGCGCTTCTCAGCGGTAATGATATGGTAATCTCGGCGCAGTTCGCGTTCCAACCGTTCCTCTACATTGATATCGTCGGTTTCGAATTCTTCCAACTTCTCCGCGATCCGCTCGTTCAGATCATTTGTCGCAAGACCCAATTTATCTCCACGTGCATCGTAATACAATGGCACCGTGGCTTCGTCTTCGACAGCGCGTTGAAAATCGTAGGTAGAGATGTAGTCGCCAAACATTTGCTTCGTTTTTTCGTCCCCCTGAAACAGGGGCGTACCGGTAAATCCGATGAAACTGGCATTCGGCAAAGCATTGCGCATGTTGAGCGCGAGCAATCCGTATTGGGTGCGATGGGCTTCATCTGAAATGACAATGATGTCGTCGCGCAGGGAGTAACCGCTGTTCGGATCGACCGTTTGATTGAACTTCTGAATCAGTGTGAATATGTAGCTCTTATGCTCACTGAGGAGTTGACGTAAATCATCGCCACTCGATGCCCGGCAAGATTCCTTTTCGTGATTAACCAAGCCACTACCGGCGAACGTCTTGTAAATCTGTGTGTCTAAATCATCGCGATCCGTCAAAACCAAGAACGTGAAATTCCCGCCAATCTTGCGATGCACCTTGCGCGTGAAGAATACCATTGAATAACTTTTTCCGGAACCTTGCGTGTGCCAGAACACACCTAGTTTACCCAAGCGTTCGTGACGATGTTGAACGGATTCGAAGGCTTGATTAACACCGAGAAACTGATGATTTTGCGCGAGAATCTTCACTGTTTGTCCGGGCGAATCGTCAAACAAGATGAAGTTCTCAAAGAGATCCATGAAGTTGCGCTTCTCACAGATGCCTTTGAGGAGGGTTTCCATATCGACAATACCGAGATCGTTCTCGGCCAGGCGTTTCCAATCATAAAAGTGCTCATACTGGCTGGAGAGCGTCCCCACCTTGGCCCGAATACCGTTACCTAGGACGATGAATGCATTGTGATGGAAAGTGTGTGGGATGGTGTCTTTGTAGTCGGATAGATTTTCCTCGTAAGCATGGCGCAGATCTTTATGTACATTCTTGAGTTCCATAAAAAGAAGCGGAATGCCGTTGACGAAGCCGACAATATCCGCTCGTCTATGATAAATATCACCGTAAATCCAGAGTTCACGAACGCAGAGGAAGTGATTTTGAAGCGGATCGACAAAATCGAAAACACGTAAACGTTGTTGCTTCAACTCACCCTGCGAACTGCGAAATGAAACTTGTACGCCATCTTTCAGGAGCGTGTATTTCTCGCGATTGGTTGCCAGTGTGGACTGGATTGTGCTGTATTCGACGATATCGCGGATAGCATCTTCATATGCCGAATTGGGTAAACCGGGATTCAGACGCTCCAGACTCCCCCTGAGATAGCGGATGAGCACAACTTCCTTTCGGGAGTTGCGCCCAAGCAGACTGTTTCGACCGAAATCCTCGGTGTTGTAAGCATAAACGGACTCCCAACCGAGGGAATCCCGCATATAGTCAGCCGTGGTTTGCTGCACGAGATTATCTTCGGTCATCTGGCTCATATGGCAATCTCTCCGTTCATCAAGCGAGGGAGCAGGAGATCGCGGGCTTCGGCCAGTCTCCGTGACTGCAACGCTAGGGTCCTCATCTGTTCGACCATGGGTTCAATAATGAGATTAAATTCTTCTAAAGTCTTATCAGCAGGTCTGAGGAATTTACACTTCTGGAGATAGTTCCAATCAGCCCTCGGCATCTTTGATCCTTCTCGGACTGTTTTGGAAGCTAACGATACAAACTCATCACTGGAGAGTAAAGTAAGGCAATATTGTTGTAGCTTAGACTCTACTGATCTCACGACAATAGCATCTGAAGAGGTTATCCCATCGACCAACGCAAAACCGACTTTGTGAAAATAAGGGCGAATTTTACCGAACAGAATGTCACCCGCTTTAAAGGTAAACTTGTTGCTTGCAACCTCGCGACTATGCCCCCATTCCGAGAGGGTAATGGAGCGACGAGGAATGTGCTCCAGCCCAATATATGGGGTTTCAGAAGGTACGGAAGACGGGTCTATTGATACTCTGATGTCGTGACAGAGGTTAACCAAGGTTACACGACTCCACCCATCTGGCACACCATCAACAATTTTCACAAGTTCATGTCCGGGAAAACGAAAATGCACGAACCATTCCTTGTAGAGCAATCGTGCTGCCTGTTCGAGCAGCTCTATCCGGCGACGGTTGTTTGCGATGAGATTGTCGTATTGCCTTAATACATTCGCAATTTCGTACTGTTTGCTCTTGTCCACAGGAATCTGAATCCTAAAAGAGCGAAGATTCTCAAGGCTGATGTAAGGCTGGGCAGAACCCAAGCGTAAGTTCAGTATTCCCTTTTTAAACTCAGAACTTCGTGTAATATAGTAAAAGAAAAGTGAGTTGACCTGACTAGGGTTGGGCCTTAGCAAGGCAACGTTCTTAATACTAAATTCCTGCTCGCTCGTTACGCGTGCGACATCACCAACAGAACCGATATTCGCAAGTAAAACATCTCCAACCTCCGGCTTTACTCGTTTCTTGCATATCTCGTGATCTTCCTCGCTAATAAAGTCACAGTCATTAAAGTTAATTACTCCGGATGATATGTTTTTTCCCTTAATAAAGGGAATGCCCGTATCGCGAATTTTAGGGGAGTCGTGCGTTCCATCAGTAACGAGCGCACACACTGCCTGTAACGAGATATCTATTATTTCAAAACAAGTTTTCATAGACCTAATCCCTCGAAATTGTAGCGTATTTTTACAGCAAGATCGTTTGCTTCGTCATTCAGCCCTTCCAACTCCACATGTATCTCCCGCAAAGCTTCCTCAAAGTCAAAATCCTCATCTTGTTCCTCAGGCGCAACTCCCACATATCGACCCGGCGTCAGGCTCCAGTTGTTCGCCTGTATTTCCTCCCGGCCTACCAGCTTAACCAATCCTGGCACATCGCGGCACTCTCCGTCAGGAAACCGCTCCAGTAGCCACTCGGCCTGACGGTAATAGTAGCGAACGAGTTTCAACTGCTCGACAGCTTCATGCCGGGTGGACTCTACCACTTTTTTCGCACGATTGATCTCCCCGTTTATCCACAAACTGCTGTCCTTCGCGCCAAGCTCCTTCTCACACAGGTCCGTCAGACGGTTGACTAACTTGTTGACGTAATCCGTTTGCTTGACCAAATCTCGACTTTGCTGAGCCAGTTCGCCCATATGTTTCTCTGCTTCCTTCAAGGACTGCAAATTAAATTTCTGCTCTCCCCAAAGTCGGTCCTTCTTCATCATCAAATGGAAGAATTGAGTCACATCCTCAGAAAGTGTTGCAAACGCAGATTCAAACTCGCTTCGCGCATCTGCAAGTTTAGGAACGTCGCTGGCAGAAACGGATGACGCGAAAGGATGTATCCGCTCACGCAAATCCTGCAGAGCAGACACATATTCACGCAACAGATCGATCTCGTTATCCTCTTTATCACGAAGAAAATAGCAATGACTGGCTTCGACCAACGTTCTGTGCAAATAGCTGGTCAGCAGGTCTACGAATCGATCGTTTTCCCCGCGATACAGCCATACGATGGCGAGCAGGTTTTGCAACTGCTCCGGGCTAAAGTCGTAAATCTTGCGAGTCACTTTGCGGTAGATGTTGCGGGCATCAATCATCAGGACCTTATCCTGATGCTCTTCTGGCTTGGCGCGATTGAGAAACCACAGTTCACAAGGAACAGTTCGGGTATAGAAGAAATTGGAGCGAATCGCAATCATGACATCAACATCGCCAGTTTCGACGAGCTTGCGTCGAACTTCCGCTTCATCGCGCCCGGCGCTCGATGCCTGAGAGGACATGACGAACCCGGCACGACCGTGATCGTTCAAATAGCTATAGAAGTAGCTGATCCAAAGGTAATTGCCATTCGACACCTTCTCGTTTTTGTTGACGCCTGGAAGGCCGAAAGGCAGACGAGGGTCATTCTTGACCTTGTCGGCATCCACTTCGTCTACGTTGAAGGGGGGATTGGCCATGACAAAATCCGCTTTGCCACGCAAATTATGCGGGTCTTCGTAATAGGTGATGGCCTTTTGAATATCGCCCTCCAGACCGTGCACAGCCAAGTTCATCTTGGCCAGACGAATGGTGGTCGGATTTTTCTCCATGCCGTAAAAGGTCAAGCGTTCGGACGGATTCGCGTGCAACTGCTCAACGAAATGAGCACTTTGGACAAACATGCCACCGGAGCCACAGGCGGGATCGAGCACGGTTCCGTCCTTTGGCTCCAGCACATTGGCGATGAGGGAGACCAGCGAGACGGGCGTGAAGAATTCGCCACCGTCGTGGGCCTTTTGGTCAGCAAATTGAGTCAGAAAGTATTCGTAAATCCGCCCGAAGATATCACCGGATGCACGTTTCAAGGCTTCAGGATTCAGCGTGCGGAGCAGTTGGCCGAGCACATCATTGTCGAGTTCCTGATATTCTGACTTAGGGAGAACCCCGCGCAGTGACTCATAGTCCGCTTCAATGGACTCCATGGCGTCGATGATGGCCCGAGCGCGATCATCGCTGTCTTTCAAAGCAACGAGGTAATCAAACTGCGCGATCTCGCGCAGGAAGATGGCGCTCTTTTGGGAAAAGTCCTCTTTGGTTAATTCGCGAGTGCGCCCACCACGGGTAGGCAACAATGCAATGACGTCATCCTTGACTGCCAAAAACCGACTGTAGGCATGGCGAAGAAAAATCAAGCCCATGACTGGCATGAAATATTCATTGCTCGCGTAGTTTGAGTTGGCCCGCAGGGTGTCTGCTGCACCCCACAGGCGTTTTTCAATGGCTTCTATGTTTTCAAGTTGGGACAAGGGTATGTTCCTCCGGAAGTAACACTGAGCTTTAAACTGCAATGGACATAGGCTAAAGATAATCCAACGCGATCCATTCAACTGCGTTTTATCATTATCAGTGATTTCATTCGGCTCGCATGGTGCAATTTCCTGCTATAGGAGTTCCAACAACCCGCGCCGTTCCGAATCTCTCGAATTCTCCTCCGCCACCGACGAAAGTATTCAGTACATTGACTATTTGAGATTATAACAATTTTGTCCCACGCATCGTGATTGGATCAGTTCATATTTTGGTTGGAATCCTGTGGGGAGTTTCTCGACGAAAGAACGGACGATGTTACCCAATGAAACGACGTGAACGAGGAAAAAGCGGAGTAGACTTGGATCTTGCTTCGCTTCTTGATATTTCCCATTTTATAATGCTTCGCCCGGAAACTTTACAGCGAGGATAACAACATCATGACCTAAGACCTCAAAATACACCCTGAATTTTCGAATCACAATGCGAGAAATCCCTTTAAACTCGCCGTATTCCTCGGTATAATGCCGACCTACAATTGGATTTGAGAGAACGTCCTCTGTTTCTATGATGAATTGAGCGATAAAGCCAAGTGTTTCATCCGGCGTGAAATGAGGGCTTTTGAAAGTGAGCAATTTTAACCGAATAGGAGTAGGCCAGATGATTCGTCGGGTTGTCACTGAGCAAAATCCTTAGAGGATAAGGATTTCAGCAATTCTGACGTTGTCATGACGTCTCCTCGTTGGTATGCATTTCGACTGTCTCGAATCAACTCACCAAGCTCAGGGTCAGCCTGCACTTCGGAAGCGATGGTTTCATTATCATTGGCCTGAAGTACAATGGTGACCTGACCCTTTCCCGGAATGAAAACTTGACACACAGAGTGGTCCTTGTCTAACTTTTCAATGCGCTCCATCAGTTCATGTGGGGTATGGACGATATCCACGGCTCGGTGTCACCTCCTGAATTTCATGCATCCATTATACAGCGACGGGCCACCACAGTATACGTTCCCGAAAGGTGTTTGGATGTAAGGCAACGACAACGACAGACGGGCAATCGCCATGGATGGCAATCGCCTGTCTGTCGTTGTATTGAGAAGTTTCTCATCATAAAAGCTTGTGCCTTGCAAACGGGGAGAACGTTTCATGTCGTTCGACAACCTCATGTCCCCACAAGCGGATGTACTTGTTGACCATGTCCATGGTGCGATGGCGCATAATCCGTCTCAAAGTAAATGGATCGCCACCGTTTAGAATCCACATTCTGGCGAATGTATGCCGGAATGTATGGGCGCTGACTCGGACGTTCGTAATCCCGGCCCTCTTTCCATAATCTGAAATTGCGTGCTGGATGGTTGAGCGGTTCAGTCGCTTACCGTCCAATGTCACGAATAGGGCGGGAGATGCAGTTAGGTATCTCCCTCTCTCTTTAATGTACGTTGCGAGAAGCCGAACCATGGGCTCGCTCAGTGGGAGGTCTTCCGTAGTATTCGTTTTGCCATCAACATTTTTCAAGAGCTTTCCGTACAAATCCACTTGGTCAACGTCCAAGTCGACCAGTTCCCGCAACCGAATCCCGTTATCCAACATGAGAGCCATGATCGCTTTGTCTCGAAGTCCGGCAAATGTCGTCGTCTTACACTGCTCCAAGATCTTCATGTATTGATCTTCTACAAACGAGGGAATGCCCATGTCCGTTTCAATCAGTTTCTGAAGTCTATAAGCAGCATTTGTCACGACAAGTCCTTCTTCTTTTGCATAACTGAGGACCCGACGAATGGTTTTAATCCGTCCATTAATCGTGTTCGGTTTCAATCCTTGCGCCCGCATATCGTCAAAAACGTGCTTTTCCAAATACTCAGTGGTAATAGAGTCAGCAGCAATGTCTTCTGGCAAGCGTTTCAAGATTGCATTGATGCATTCACGCTCGTGCTTGATTGTAAATACGGATGCCTGTTTGCGTTCAAGGCTAATCAAGTACTGGTCAGCCAAAGTACGAAGCGTAACAGAAACCTTTGAACTTCTACGGATAGCCACAACGTTGTCCTCTCGAATTGTCCGCATCATGACGCAGGACTCCTTTCATTGATTTCTATGGATTTGGAACGAGATACCAGAGCGGGAATGGGTGAGTCCGGACTCCTCTTTCCACTCCATCAATCTCCATGAATCCATTACACCACGCATCTCGAATTCTTTCCCGGTAAATGTGAAAGTTGAAAAACGAATCCTCTCAACGTCTATTACAGAAAAAAGATTGCGATCTTCGACGGAAAGAAACGGTCTCCATTCGATACTCTCGTTTGAACCGTGGACCGCTTGGCATCCGTTTCAAAACTTGTCTCGAAAGTTTGTATGTAAAAAATTAGGTTATTAGCTTAGCATCACGACACAATGCGTAGCAATGCTCCACCCTGAAGCGTAGCAACACGGTGCATTGCTACGGCAATGGTTGATGAAGCGTAGCATTGCTACGCAATCGACTTTTCGCCTGTTCCGTAGCCCATTCGCGAAAGGAGGCATGCTTCAAGCTTACAACCCGTGTTCAATTCGGGGCATTTCAACGCAATGTTTGAAGAGCAGCCCGCAGCAATGCTCCGGCTAAAAGTGCCGGATCACTACGCTTTGCAACACATTGCTACGCGTTGCTACATACTGCTGAATGTATCTGCGAATTCCCGTGAAATGAGTGATATCCTCTTCATGCGCTGGCGCGAACAGCATAGCTGTTCGCGCCCAAAGACATTCATCTGCTCCCCAACGCCGAGCGCACTTCCTCCAACTTTGTCGTCACCCGTACGAGCGCCCTCGACATTTCATCCAATACCTTGGGTTCAGGAGTGGCATCCGGAAGCAGAACAGCCATCAGCCTGGACTCCAATCTCCTAATCGACCGAAGATGTTTTTGCGTATTGCGTTCCGAAACTGCTTTTTGAAATCTCGCCCCCGCTTCAGCGGGTAGTGATTCCGCCATTTTGACGATCGATTGACGGAGAAGCTTGTCCGTGCCCAAGACCTCTTCGACTTCATATTGCCGGTCGATCGCGTCCGTCACAGAGTCCACGCGATCCAGTGTTATTTGGTCCTCCGAAAAGTTCCGTTCAGTGCGTCCATGTTTTCTCGTTTCCCAATACTGCTCGATCCATTCTGACACCAGGCTTTCTGTGAGAGCGGTTTTCGCAGACCCGGTGGCAGCAACCACTTGAAAGAATTCTGCCTGAGCGTCCATGGGAAGTCCGGCGATCCGAACGGCACTCTTGATTCCCAACATTTTGATGGTCACCAGGCGCTGAAAGTCCGCCGACAGTCGAATGAGTCTTAAATACTTGTACACTTGCCTCATGCTGAGATCATAGTCTCTGGCCAATTCCTCCATGGTCTGATCCTCGTCTTCTTTCACATGCTGGCCATTCTTCAATCCAAACCGCTTCTTGATGATGGCCATTTGTCGAGCCACGCGAATGGGGTCCGTCTCCTTGGATTGACGTTTTCGATTTTCATTGACCAAAGCAAACTCAGCTTCGTCATCGCTCATTTCCGCCAGAATGACGGGAACGGATTCCATGCCAAGATCAAACGCAATTTGCTGGCGCATGTGTCCGTCCACGATCACGTACGTTTGACTCTGCACCAGCAAGGGAGTAAGCATGCCGTTCTCCTCAATATCCTTCCTCACACGCTCGTACACCCCGCGCATACCCGCAATGCTGCTGTGATAATGGCCATGTTTGGGGTGGGGTTTCAGTAACTTTGGATTGAGCATCGTCGTTTCCATCACTCGGCACCCCCAAGATAAAACCTCAAGACATCAAGCCTCTCATGTCCAAGGTCCATGGAAACCAGAATCCGCGCGAGTTGATCATGAGAGAAATGCCGTCCTGCTCCATGACGAGCGCCAGCCCGTGACTCCAATCGCGCCATTTTTTGCGCCAGTTGTGCGGATTGGCTCAATCTTCTCGACAAATCCCGCTCCAACACTTTGTAGTTAGTCTCCTTATATTGGTTATATCTGGAGTTCGCAAAAGCTTTTCTTTGCGAATGGAAATTCGCTCCGCGAAGCCCGATCTTTTCAGCCTGCCCACGGTACAGGTTCTCCGCCATTTTGCGAGCCGTTTCAACACGGTGAAGACTGCCGTTTTGCCGTCTTATTTCAAAGACTGCACGACCCGGTGCCCGCCCTTCGACGAGGTGGGCCAAATGGCGCATGTAAGCCAGGTCCACCTGTACAACGCGGTCTTTACCGCCTTTATCGTTCCAAAAAATCACACAATTCTGTTTGAAATCAATGTCTTGGACCTGAATGAGGAGTGCAGCCGTAATGCTCGCCCCTGTCTCCATTCCAAATCGCGCCATTTCCGAAAATACGGTTGCATTGGGCGAGCGGCTCTGCGCCAAAAGCTCGACCATCCCTTGCGCTTGTTCCCGTGTGATGATCAGCCCCTTGTGCGCATCCGCCAGTCGCCGGACCGCATCGATCTCCTTGGCACGCGCCAACATTTCATCTTTATTGATCATGCGGATACGCGTACGCATTTGTTCGCGCGCTAAATTTTGCAACTTCGAAAGTGCATGCACATACGTTTTGGCTGTCCCGGCAGCCAACTCGCCCTCTTGGAACCGTGTGAAGCAATGTTCAATGAACTCCCGACCATGGGCACTGCTAACAAACCGCAAGTCCGTGACCCCATGTTGCTCATAGACGAACCGCGCGAAAGCGTCCGCGATACGGGCGTAGTTATGGGTCGTAGCGTGCGAATGCGTGTGCGTACGTTTGAACCGCTCCGTAGCACTCTTTCGCGGGACCTTTGCCTTGCCACGTTTGAACGCGATGGCGATGTCATCCCGAAATTGTTCCAATGTTTTCTTTGCCACTTGACGATGCCTCCAACTGTGCTGTGAACCGGGTACAGAGCACGAAGATCCTTTATCAAAGTTTGAGCAGACTTCAAGCTTGCCCGGTCCGAGGTGGTAATGACATCATTCTTTAGAATGCTGTCATTACCACCTCGGTCGAGTTCCCGCGAGTCCATGTCCACCGTGACACGGCTCACCCGACATCTCAGCACCTTTCCCTGCCTGGCGACTGACCGGCTCGCGCGTATGCGCCATATCAAGCCCGCGCCTGCAAACTGGTGGGGTGATCGCCTTTCGCGACCAACTTCTGGTGAAACAATGCCGAACGTGTTGCGGGAGTCGGCCATCCCATGCTGAGTCTTGCCTGTTCGATTGGTGTTGCGTGGGTTCCGCCCAATCCACCTGCGTAACGAGCCATTGGCATCCGTACACAGGTTGGTGTTTACGATCGGGCGTTTTCTCACATGAACCGCGGATGGCTCACCGTACTTCGCGCGCCGGAATGTCTCGCTCATCGCTTTGCATATCCGTCGGTGTTACGCACGTTTTCGGTTTGCCCCCTGCGTCCAGGTGAGTCCGGCCTTCTGATCGGCCTTTCCGTTTTTGCGCCGATCCTGCATCTCCTCCTTTCCTGAGTGATAATTGTGATGAACTACGTTCGGCTGATGAATAGGCTCACCAACCGGTGCTCGACATCTGTCGGGGCCTGGTTGCGGAACGATGATTCCGCTTTGACAACGCAAAAAAGCGCTGTCCCGAGATCCTCCGTCTCACCTGTCAAAGTGAGAATTATCGGCATCTCGTTACACCGCTGTGCTGACCCTATCCACTCGGCGAGAGCGGGTAGGGCGGGTGTTATAGGCTAGACAATGTGTCTAGTTCAATTGAAGCACGGATTTCCGGATTGTGCAACCGGATAGAAATCGAATTAAATTTGCAAACACCAACGTACAATAATCTTCGGCATGCTCAGCTCAGCTAATCCCTTGTTGTACCGAGCAGAAGTCGGGCCACAAAACGGGAGAAGCGCTTCAACTCCTGCGAACCCAATTCGGTGGCCCCCGATTCAACTTGGAACAAAAGCTCCCAATGATCCCGGGGAATGAGCAACTTCAATTGTTCGATGGGTTTGTCCTGCGCCGATACACCATCTTCGGATGGATGATCCTGATCATAAAAATCCTCAATGAGTTTTTCGCTCAGCAACTCCAGCGCAAGATTACACATGGATCACCACTCCCTGGTCAACCATCCAGGCTCATCTCCGATTCGTATAAACCTTCACCGTATTCCGTGTCCTGAACCGAGAGGACGGAGCTGGCCAGCTTCATGACAGGAAACTGGCCAGCCCTATCGTCATTAACCCACAGCACTGGCCACATAATTCGCCATGTACAGCGCCAACTCATCGGACGTACGCGCCGTTTCAACATTGCCAAATCCCCGCGATACCAGATGCAACACGCGATCAGCATCCTCTTGTGACAAGACCAGTTCGTCCACCATCCGTCTCATTGCATATGCGAGAGATTCCATAACCCGTACACGAACCCTCGATGACAGTTTCCCGACTTCTATCATTACGGCTGCTAAGCTCACGGCCAAGTAATCCGTGGATTTCGAATGATCCTCTAACGCCTGGCGACTTTTCGTAAAAATTTGGTGCAGATGGTCTATCGAGATCGGATAATACCCTCTTGTACCCTTCTCATCGACGAGCGTGGTCTGATACTTTTTGATCAGTTCCACCATCGCAGAATCCAAACCTGAACTGTTCCACATAAACTGAAGAACTTTGAGAACAGCGCGCAAGTGGTCCAAAATTCCCCCATGATAGCGATGGCGAACAGATTCCGTGTCGACTCCGACTAAAAGCTCGTCCCAATTTCGTTCGATGCAATCCACAGCCAATCCGGAGTACGGCTGTGGCACTCGCTCAAACGCGGGGACGATTTGCATGATTGTATGGATGACCCCGGAAATTGGGGATTCCACGACCTCCGGGATTGCCCTGCCAAAATCGATCTCGCGAATGTTCATCCGCTTGTCACCCGAGCTCAAAAGCCACTCATAGACAGCCCCCGACACAATCGCTTCCTTGCCATCGCCAATTTGCTCAATTACTTCTCTCGCCCGATCCTCTGAACTTGTCCACAGAAGCGCCTGCATATGTCCGGTCTCATCGGTGATTTGCAGAGTCAGGCAATATCCCTGACTCCCACAGTCCAAATCGATGAACTGTAAAAATGTGCCGAGATAATCAATATGTCTGCCCACGTTCAGCCCCGCAATATCCTCCGGGCTGGCAGCTCGCCGAACGGCGGGAGCGGGGAACCGCTCTGCCAAACGGTCATAATCGGATCGCTCAAAGAAATCATCATGCGTCAGGGGAATCAAACGGTTCAAGGTAATCATGATATTTGACCATCCTCGTTCATGGATTTTGAACATATGAAATCAACCACATTGGTCAACCAGATATCGCGCGAAATGCAATGTCCATGCATCTGTCGGACGTTGGATGTCGTCAACTCCGTAGATGACCGGACGACTCACGACCAAGTCCTGAATGGGGCCGATCACGGTGTAAGGAATTCGGAGAGACTCCCCAACATCCAACAGGGTTTGTGTTCCAAACGTGGCTGGACCAATTCGTCGATCCTCCACGATTTTGCCGATTTCGAGAAAGGTGGCTGCCACCATCGCGGACTGAGGAGATATCTCGTCACCGGGTCGTTTGCCTGCTTCCTGAGCTTTAACCAGGATTCGATACAGATAATCTACCGAACCGGGATATTTCTCGATGCGTCCACCGGCTTTGAAATCAGCCAGACTTGGTTGAACGCCATGAATAATCGCAAGCATCGCGCTTACGGGGTTGGACGCTTTCCCGTACAAATACGTCAAGGCTTTCAGTACCCAACGCAGATGAGTCAGAATCCCCGCGCTGTATTTGTGTCGCTTACTTTCGGGGTCAACGGCACTGAGAAGTGCATCCCAATGTAATTCAAGACCACCCAATGCCAGGTCCTTATAAGGTTCAGGCAGGGATTCAATCATGAGCATCGTCTGCATGACCGTATGGCTTAATCCCAAAACGTGAGAATCCGGAATGATCACACGAATGTCCGCAAAATCAAGCGAGTTGACGACAATTTGCAACTTGCCCGATGATGCTGGATACTCCTGAACGAAACCACTGGCAACCGCTTCCTTGCCTTTACCAATCTTTTCGACCAACGTGTTGAGGTACGATTCATCGGTCCCCCACATGACACCTTGCATATGATCGGTCTCGTCCTCCAGATCAAGCAGGAGAAAGGGCTGACCAAACCGTGTTTTGGCCCGACAAATTACTTTGACGGACGTACCCAAATATTCGACTTTGTCACCAATTTGTAGATCCTCGATACTGATCGGACTTTCCGCTCTGCGTATTTCAGGAAGCGGGAAGCGAGCGGTAATCCGCTCGAAGTCCGCTTCTGTGTAATCGCGATCCAGCCAAGGTGACAATACTTCGTTGATTGCGATAGCCATGCTTACCGAACTCCTTTGTCAGATGACTGAAGATGTTGCAACGCATCGGACCAACCCCACCGATAAAAGGCTTTACTGGCTTCGCTAACCAGATCGTTGTAGTCATCATCGACTTCCGCGAAGCCGTCCCGGTACTCCTCCGGCAGTTCTTTCATAAGGTCCCTGAACTTGAACAGCGTGATCGTAAGAGCTACCGCGTACTCCAGCGAGATATCCTGTGGCAAACTGTTCGCCCGTTGACGAAACATGAATTCCCAATCTTCCATCATCTTTTTTTCTTCTTCCTTGAAGTCTTGTTGCTGTTCTTCTGACATAATGGTCCTCCCGTAATTGCGAAACCCACCGTCTTATGGTTATGATTAACGTGGATACGCATATTTTTAACTTCTATAGTTAGAATATAACTTTAGAAGTTAAAAGTCAACACTTTTTTCTTGTGAGGTGAGGAATTTTGATCAAAATGCACCTAAGTAAGCTGTTGGGCGAAAAACGAATGACACAAACCCGATTGGCACAACTGGCGGGCGTTCGCCCAAGCACAGTAAACGTCTTTTATCATGAGACCATCAAACGTCTTGATGTGGATATGCTCGATGCCATATGCCGGGTCTTACAATGTCAGCCGGGCGATTTGCTAGAGTACGTTGAGGATGATTCGGGGACATTGGGGTAACTAATCCTTGACTTCGGCGATTAGTGCGTACGAAGACCACTGATGAATCAACATGAAAATAAGCCTACTGAAATTCGACGCAGTAGGCTTATCGCATAATAAACTTAAGTTATTAAACAAACGGGCCGTTTAGCGACAGATCATGCCTCTATGGATTGGTCAAATTGGGCTCTCAACCGCCTGACATCTTCTATAGGTGGTAAGCCATACATGCGGGAATATTCACGGCTGAATTGCGATGGGCTCTCATAGCCAACGCGGAAAGCGATGTCGGTGGCATCTGTTGATTCGGATAACAACAGTCTCCGAGCTTCCTGGAGTCTGAGTTGTTTTTGGAACTGAATCGGACTCATCGCGGTTACTTCTTTGAAGTGTCGATGAAGTGAAGAAATTCCCATATTCGCTATTTTGGCGAGCTCATCTATCCGGAATGAACGCTCAAAATTTTTCGTGATGTGTTCGATTACGTCTTTAATTCGATAGGCACTACTTCCTTCAATTGCAGTTTGTTCAAGTGCAACTCCATGCTGTCCATGCAGAACTCGATAGAGAATTTCCTTCACAAAAAGAGGTGCAAGCACCGGAATATCTTCAGGACTGTCCAGCAAACGAGCCAATCGGATGACTGCATCTAACAAAGACGATTCTGTGTGGCTGACAAACATAGCACGCTTTGCATTTTCTCTTGGTTCAATTGGAATTTGGGAATCTCTTAAAACTGCCAAGATTTGACTTGGTGTAAATTCAAGTTTAAAACCCAAATACGGAACGCGGGATGAAGCCTCCGTGACTTGGGCGGTAACCGGCAAGTCAACGGATGCAATCAAGTAATCGGTAGGACTGTACTTAAAACGCTCTTGTGCCAACCACACCTCTTTTGCCCCTTGAACCACCATGCAAATGGAAGGTTTGTACATTCCGTATCGTGGTCCGGTCACATTCGAGTAACGCATAAACAATAAGGACGGGATTGCAGTGACGTGAACGCCGTGTACTGGTGTGTGACGCTCAATGAGCTTGGCGAGTTCATCATGGTATTTGTTCATTTGTTCAATCAAAAGATCCGCCTCGTTTCTTCATTTCTGACTCGTCAATTATAATGCACGTTCGTCTCATGTATAAGTGGTGGTGAGAGGATTAGGCAACCATTTGAGACGAATGGGATAACGGTCTCCGTTTTATTTGTTTCACAATAAAGAAGCTGATGTGTGTTCTGTATGGGCAGTTATCACATGGAGGAAATCGGGGGACTCATATGCAAAAAGTAACGTTGAACAACGGTGTTGAAATGCCGATACTCGGCTTCGGGGTTTATCAGATGACAGATGCAAATGAATGTGAACAAAGCGTTTATGACGCCCTAATGACAGGCTACCGATTGATTGATACCGCTGCTTCTTACCTAAATGAAGAAGCGGTTGGCAGAGCCATCAATCGAAGTGGTGTGCAAAGAGAAGAACTGTTTATTACAACAAAACTGTGGGTTCAGGATTCTGGTTACGAGCAGACAAAAAAGGCATTTGAAAAATCACTACAACGATTGCAGTTGGATTATCTTGATTTGTATCTCATTCATCAGCCGTATGGTGATGTGTATGGATCCTGGAGAGCAATGGAGGAATTGTATCGCGAGGGCAAGATTAGAGCCATTGGTGTAAGTAATTTCCAAATGGATCGTCTGATTGATTTAATAATCCACAACGAGGTCGTTCCCGCCGTCAACCAGGTTGAAACGCATCCTTTCTGCCAGCAAATTGAAGGCGCGAAATTCATGAAAGAGCAAGGAGTCCAAATTGAATCGTGGGGTCCTTTTGCTGAAGGTAGAAATGATTTATTCCGAAACGAAATTTTGCTCTCCATCGCTGAGAAGTACGAGAAATCTGTTGCCCAAATGGTATTGCGCTGGTTGATCCAAAGAGGTATAGTGGCCATCCCTAAATCGGTGCGCAAAGAAAGAATCCTCGAAAACTTTCATGTCTTTGATTTTGAGTTACGCCAGAAGGACATGGATAGCATTGCCGCGCTGGATACAAAGCAAAGCGTATTCTTTTCGCACAACGACCCGGAAATCGTAAAATGGATCGGTACGCGAAAGTTACAGATCTGATGACAGAGTTTTGACTAAATGGAGTGAGTTCAAACTAAATTAAGGAGTGTTGGCGTGATGGAGCAGGTGAAGCTTGGGAATACAGGACTTGATGTGTCTAGAATCTGTCTCGGTTGCATGGGCTTTGGTATCGCAGAGCGTTGGGAGCATCCGTGGGTTATTAATGAGGAACAGAGCCGATCGATCATTCAACAGGCGCTTGAGATGGGGATCAATTTCTTTGATACCGCCAATGTGTATTCGGACGGCACCAGCGAAGAGTTTGTCGGACGAGCGCTCAAGGACTTCGCTAATCGAGACGAAGTGGTCATCGCGACAAAAGTGTATTTCCCGATGCACAAGGGTCCAAACGGTGCTGGCTTATCTCGCAAGTCCATCATGACGGAGATTGACAACAGTCTGAAGAGACTCGGCACCGACTATGTGGATCTGTATCAGATTCATCGCTGGGATTACAAAACGTCGATCGAAGAGACCATGGAAGCTCTTCACGATCTTGTAAAGGCCGGAAAAGTCAGATACATTGGCGCTTCTGCCATGTATGCCTGGCAATTCTTAAAGGCTCAAAATGTTGCGGAGAAACACGGTTGGACCCGATTTGTCTCCATGCAAAATCACCTCAATCTCATTTATCGCGAAGAAGAACGTGAAATATTGCCACTTTGTCGGGAAGAAAACATCGGTGTGATTCCCTATAGCCCTCTGGCCTCTGGCAGATTGACACGGGATCAAGGGGAAAAAACACTTCGTGCTGAAACCGATCAAACTCAGAAGAGGAAATATGATACGATGGCAGGTGCTGACCAAGTGATCGTGGATCGCGTGACGGAGCTCGCGATCAAGCATGGGGTTCCTCGTTCCCACATAGCGTTGGCATGGCTGTTACAAAAACAGCCTGTCACAGCACCGATTGTCGGTGCTACCAAACCATATCACTTGGAAGAAGCGGTGACTGCACTTTCGCTCCGATTAACATCTGAAGAAATTGCCTATGTGGAAGAACCTTATGTGCCACATGCTGTTGTTGGTGCTCTATAAGCAAAAGATTGGAGTACGAATTAACGCATTGAAGTGGATCTGCGTATGAAACATAGGGATGGGCACTGGCTATGATGCTGGTGCCCGTTCCTTTTGTGGATTTTACAATCTACGAAAAGACATGCAATATATTAAATCGTACTATTTTGTAAAAAAATGCTATTCAACATTAGGGGCAAGTGTGCAGGAAAACTGCTCCTGCTAAAATGGGGCAAGTCGTGGGTTACTGCTTATCGGAGAGAGCAGAAACCCACGACTTGTACACCCGCTTCAACAGTGGCCATGACGTTTTGTCTTTTGTATGGCTTCCTTGATCTTTTTACGCATTTCTGGATGAGTCAACAAAGATTCTGCCTGTTGGCGAGCCAAGTGTTCTATCTCCTCACGCCCTAACTTCAACTGCGGTTTCGGAGATTTCCTGTAGGTTGCCAGATGCTTCAATAGTGGGTTGGGACGTTCATGTCTTCGTATCACCATCTCATCCATCCTCCAAAGTCAAGAGTCACAATCAGCGAGTGCCCGATGGCCGTGCTATCAGCCATTGGCCGGAAACTCGTTCAACTGAGCCGGTGTTCTACAAAACTATACTTGCTGTGTTGCAAATTCACGTCATGTGAGAACATCTCCACGTAAATTCGCACCGTCTCCATACTGCTATGCCCGAGGATTCTTTGAAGTGAAAAAATGTCTCCACCCGCAAGAATGTAATATTTCGCCATGGTGTGGCGAAACGTGTGTGGCGACACCCGAACATTCGTGATTCGCGCCTGTTCCCCATACTGTTTGATCAGTTTTTGTGTGGTTCCGATAGCGATGGGTTCTTCGTCGATGGTCACGAACAATGCATCCGTCAGAGCATTCCCGCGCTCCCGAATGTATTTCTGCAAAACTTGTCGCATTTTACTTTGGATGGGCACCAGCCTTTGCTTCGACCCTTTCCCATGAACCAGAATGTTTCCGTCTCGGATGTGAACATCTGACAACTGAATGCCAACCAGTTCGCTGATTCGAATTCCGGTCTCCAGCAGCAAGAGCATCATCGTGTAATCGCGCAAACCCGTGAAGGTGGTCTGATCAGGTTGACGGAGCAATCGCGAAATTTCATCTTCGGAAAACGTCTGAATGATCACTTTCTCTGCTTTGAGGACCGGCAAGTCGGCGCTGTAATCACGGGGCAGGTAACTTTCCCTATGCAGGAATTGAATGAGCCCCCGAACGGACCGGATGCGCCCATTGATGGTGTTCACCTTCAGGCCGAGTTCCTCAAGCATGTAGAATACAAAATGCTCCTTCAGAAACGGAACGGTGAGTTTTCGGCAATCCTCAATCGTCACGCCCTGCATACCTAAAACTTTTTCCAGGGCATTCAGGTTCTCCTTGTGCCAGCGTTGCGTCTGTTTCGCCAATCCTCGGATATCGCGCAAAAACTGCACCTTCGCATCCGCCAAGGAGATGACCCGCTCTTCCGGCACAGTCACCTCTTCCACAAAATCAACCGTATTTTTTCTCCGTTTCGCCATGACCCACACGTCTCCTTTTCCGAGACGTGTGGGGGACTCCGGCCCATTTGCCCGCACTTTTACGGACGTGTATGCCCACACGTTCCCGCAAAATTTGAGGTAAAATTCCCCTATAAAATGGTAGCAGGGTTTTTGAACCCAAAGGCTCAAAAACCCTGCTACAATGCGGTGTTCCAGACTCTTTTGGTGTCGAGAGCGGGACTTGAACCCGCACGGGTTACCCCACACGCCCCTCAAACGTGCGCGTCTGCCAATTCCGCCATCCCGACATGATTGTTGCATTCCCCTTATGAGGTCAACGAAGTTAATATAGCATAGCTCGTTCATCATTGCAAGAGACATCACCGATTTCATTTGCGAAGAAAGCCGTCCGTTTTGTCAGAGTCTTTCACACCTGTCATCGCGATCACGGCATGCCACAATGATGATGAAACGTCGTCGCTTTGATCCCTCATCACAGTACACGCTGTACCCATTTCGACCATCTGCCACATGCCTTGTCGCCAACCAGTAGAGGCCGATTGCTCGACAGAGCCGCAGTCTCCTCACGTGTAGAGTTGATGAAACAGGCGGTACGTGTATAATACGCGCGCGACAAAGTGACGCGTTTCGAGCACTGGAATGTCCTCAATGGAGACCTCGTCACCGGACCACACATTCGATTGCAGCCATCCGCTTACCCGGTTCGGTCCGGCATTGTAAGCGGCAATCGCTTCTGGCAAGCGGCCGTGAAACATCTTTAGAAGATAGCTAATATACCACGAGCCCAGCCGAATATTGATCGAAGGTTGGGCGAGTTGCAGCGCGGTCGGCCGAGGCATCCCGATCTGCACCGCTATCCACGACGCGGTTCCCGGCAACAATTGCATAAGCCCCACCGCACCGGCGTGCGAGATGTCATCCTCCCGAAAATGGCTCTCCACACGCGTGATTGCCGCGACGAGATTTGGATCAACCTTCGCCAAGGTAGCCTCGCGTTCGATGATTGGTTGATAAGAAATAGGATAGACAAACTGGAGAAAGGTTGGTTGAAACACTAGGTCAATCAACCCCGCGAGCAAGAGCGCCGAAAGCACGACACGCATGCGCGCCCATCGCAAACGTTTCAAGGCTTTCCCTCCCTGCGGAGATTGACCCGTTCGAATCAAGCGCGCGCGAAAGCGACCCGTTCGCCTTACACGACGATCATGCGTACTGGATGGAGCGTCATCCCTGCGCGAAGGCGCGCCAGAAAACCTCATGAGATCACCACCTGAGAACGCGCCGCGCGCGCCACATTCATACCGGGTTGCGACACATCACCCAACTGGGCTTCTTCCACCTGAGCAGCATTCACTCCATCTTCCGCGCGCAAACTGCCCACGACACGCGCGGCATTCTGTTCATCCGCCAAAACCTCCCGCGCAAATTCTGCGAGGACATCACATAGGCGATCCACGCGCGCTTGAAGTCCAGAGAGCGAACCGTCATTCTCGACAATGATCGTGGCCATGCGGCGCTTTTGTTCCGTGCTCATCTGGGCGTCAATGCGTGCATTCGCCTCTGAATCCGTTAGCTGATTGCGTTTCATCAGTCGCTGCAGTTGTTGCGGGCGACTCGCATAGACAAGCACTGTCACATCGACTACTCTATGCATTTCCCCTTCAAACAATAACGGCACGTCAAGAATAATCACGCGTGAGCGATTCCCCGCCTCAAGCGCGCGTGCGCGTGTGACCATAAGCGAGCGAATCGCCGGATGCATGATCGCATTCACCCGCTCTCTGGCTGTCGCGTCGTGAAACACAAAGCGTCCGAGCGCCGCGCGATCAAGCATCCCATCTTGCGTTAGAATTCCATCGCCAAATGCATCGACAAGCGCCTGCAAGGTCTTTGTTCCTGGCAAGACAACCTCCCGCGCAATGTGATCCGCGTCAAGAACCGGGATTCCACGCGCGCCAAGAAGCGCCGAAACCGTGCTTTTTCCTGTAGCGATCCCACCCGTTAGTCCCACCAACAAAATCGCTCACTCCGAACCCGTTCAAGATGTGATTTGCGCGCCGCGCGGCGGTGTTTGGCAAACGACGCAAACATGCGTTCCGCGCCCTGCCACACGACCCTTACGTACGGGATTGCCACAGCAAGCGCAAGGCAATCCCTCCCGTCCGTAAACATGCAGCGCATACTGAAAGCGGCCTTGCTCGCCAAATCCATCCACATAGGATTTGACAGAACTCCCGCCCTGCTCAATGGAAGCGGCTAAAATTCGTTTGGTGGCGTACACCAGCTCACGCACCTGTCTGCGGGTGAGACGCTGCGCCACCCGTTCCGGATGAACCCTTGCCGCAAAGAGAATCTCATCCGCATAGATATTTCCGATCCCAGCCACCACCGACTGATCCAAAAGCACGCCCTTGATCGGGCCCGAACGCGACTGCAGCTTTTCTTCAAGCACCATTTCATCAAACTCGGCGGCGAGTGGCTCAGGCCCGAGTGCCGCAAGCCCGCGATGAGACGCAAGCTGCGCCGTTGGCAAAAGATCCATCGTGCCAAACTGGCGCACATCCCGATAACGCAACTCCTCCCCGCGGTCAAGTATAAAGCGCACATGCGTGTGCGGCGCGACGTCCTCATCAGCCGCAAAGACCCCATAGCGCCCCTCCATCCGCAGATGAGAAACAAGCGTCCACTCCCCGAGATCAATCAGCAGATACTTGCCGCGCCGCCGCACACGCTCAATGCACCGCTCCCGCAGAAGCGCACAGAACGTATCCATATCAGGCTGGCGCACAATGCGTGGAAGATGCACACGAGCAGCGCGTATGACGCGACCCGCAAGAAGCGAGTCAAGACCTTTGCGCACTGTCTCCACTTCTGGCAGTTCAGGCATGATTGATCACCTCTTTCCATCCGCCCAACCCTTTTACTTCGCATCGTACCACGTGTCGCCAACGTGCAGATCGACGCGCAGCGGCACACTGAGTTCAATTGCCTGCTCCATCGCCTCCGCCATGTGAAGCGAAACCATCTCCACTTCACGCGCAGGGCACTCGACGATCAACTCGTCGTGCACCTGCAAAAGCATCCGCGCCTCAAGCCCATCGGCGCGCAGCCGTTCCGCCAAACGGATCATCGCCACTTTGATCATGTCTGCCGCCGTTCCCTGGATCGGCGTGTTCATCGCCGTCCTCTCCGCAAAGCTTCGCTCATTAAAGTTGCGGCTGTGAATCCCTGGCAAATCGCGCCGCCGTCCGAGCACCGTCTCCGTATAGCCGTGCTCTTTGGCAAATTTGACAGCCTGGTCCATATAGCTACGCACACCCGGAAACTTCGCGAAATACTGTTCAATGAATGCGCCCGCCTGTGCGCGAGAGATGTTCAGGTTCTGCGAGAGTCCAAAATCGCTGATGCCATAGATGATGCCAAAGTTGACCGCTTTCGCCTGTCTGCGCATCAGCGATGTCACTTCTGACTCCGGCACATCGAACACTTGACTCGCGGTGCGCGTGTGAACGTCCACCCCCGTCATAAATGCGTCGACAAGCGCCTCATCACGCGACAAGTGGGCCATGATGCGAAGCTCCACCTGAGAGTAGTCAGCCGCCACCATCTTCCATCCGTCCTGCGACGGAACAAACGCGTGGCGTAAACGCCGTCCCTCCTCCATGCGGATCGGGATGTTCTGCAGATTCGGTTCTTCACTGGAGAGGCGACCCGTCGCCGTTTTCGCCTGATGAAACGAGGTGTGGATCCGCGACGATGGCCATCGGATCTCGCGAAGCAAGCCCTCAATGTAGGTTGACTGGAGTTTTGTCAGCATGCGGTAACGCAAAATCTCCGTGACCATCTCGCTTTGCGGTGCGAGCTTCTCAAGCACGTCGGCGCTCGTCGAATAGCCCGTTTTCGTCTTTTTGACAGGTGGCAGTCCCATCCTCTCAAAAAGAATTTCTCCGAGTTGTTTCGTGGAGTTGATGTTAAACTCCGTTCCTGCGAGTTCATAGATTCGATTCGTCAGTTGCTCAATCTCAATCGCAAGCTCCGCGCCAATCGCCTTTAAGCGCGACGCGTCGATTTTTACGCCGTAAATCTCCATATCCGCAAGCACGTAAGAGAGTGGAACCTCAACATCCTCGTAGAGCGACCAGAGATTTTTCGACTTCAACTGTTCGATCATCGCCTCGCGCGCGCGGGAAAGCCACTGCGCCCAAAGCGCAAGCCCAATCTGATACGGCTCTCCGCTCTGTTCGCGCGCTGCGTAGAGCGACTCTGGAATCGGGGCCTCAGGGATCGCATAGAGAATCGCGTCGGCGAGTTCTGGAGCCCCTTCAGAGGCACGCAGCAAATACGTGCCAAGAAGCGCATCAAGCGCATGCGCAAAAGGGCGTGCAGATGCCGCCTCTACGCCGTGGGCGTGAAGTGCGACACGCCACGCTTTTGCATCGAACACGATCTTCTCCCGCGTCTCGTCGCAAAGCAGTTCAATCAGCGGCGCAAGCTGTCGCGCAAACGCGTTTTGCTGCAAAGCCAAAGCGCCTGCACCGACACTGGAATCATCCGTCTCTCGATGGGGTAGCGCCCCCCCTTGATCAAGCGTCCGATCGACGGCCATCCCATCGACAGGCGGCTCACTCACTGACCGTTCCGATGACTCACTCGCCATGATTTTCACATACACAGCGCGGTCAGCCGTGGCAAGCGCAACGCCTGCAAGCCGATCCGTGTGATAGCGCCGCAACCCGTCCGCAAGAATCGCGATCGGCCCCTCAAACGACGCGATGACTTCCGAGAGTTCATCAAGTGACGCGATGCGCACATCCTCCCGTATTTGCTCGATTTCCTTTGCCCTCTCATCAACCGCAGAAGGCGCACCACCCTCTCGATACGTGTGTGCATCCGTCGATAAGGTGTCATCTCCCGCGAACAAAGAGTGCTGTCCACCCACCTGCGTCGTCTCTTGCAGGATACCTTGCCAGTCTCTCACGCGCGTAAGCAGCGACTTAAACTCAAGCGTGCGAAACGCCGCCGTGACATCCTCCAGCGCAAACCCCGCAAACCGGAGATCATCAAGCGTCAGCGTGAGCGGCACATCACGCTCAATGGTTGCCAAGCGCTTTGAAAGCAACGCAAGTTCACAATGCTCGCGCAACCGTTCTTTTAACTTTGCACCGCTTATCTCATCAATGTGATCAAGCACCGCTTCAACGCTTCCATATTCATCCAATAGCTTGATCGCCGTTTTCTCGCCGACGCCAGGTACGCCTGGAATATTATCCGACGCATCCCCCATCAAACCCTTCAGATCGATCACTTGCAGAGGGTCAAGCGAAAACCGCTCGCGCACACCCGCAGGGTCATAGCGCGTCAAATCGGTTGTCCCTTTTTTCGTAAGGCATGTCGTCACGCGCTCAGAGACAAGTTGTAGCAAATCCTTGTCACCTGTCACAATCATCACATCAAAATCAGCTTCTTCTCCGACACGCGCAAGTGTGCCAATCAAGTCGTCCGCTTCATAATCCTCCGCCTCAAGATAGCGCATGCGAAACTGATCGAGCAACATCCGCGCCATCTCAAACTGGCCGCTGAGTTCTGGCGGCGTCTTCGCGCGCTTCCCTTTATACGCTTCATAGATCTGGTGACGAAACGTCGCTTTCCCTTTGTCAAACGCCACCGCGATATGCGTCGGTTTTTCCTGGTTCAATACGTTCAAGATCATCTGAGCGAACCCATAGACAGCATTTGTATAGGCACCCTGTGAATTCGACAACAGGGGCACAGCAAAAAACGCGCGGTAGAGCACGCTGTTTCCATCAATCAGAAGCAGCTTGGGACGCTTGAATCCATCGATCATTCACGGTCAACCCTCTCTTTGCGAAGGTCCTGAAACCCCGCATCCGAACCTCTCATTGACCATGATTGTACCACGTACCTCACACGATTGCCTGAGGATCCTTCGCGATCAAGCGCCGGAAAAAAGTAGAAAGCGCCCCTTTTCGGGACGCTCTCACGAAAACGCGTATCGCACAGACGACGCGACGCGTTGCTTACAAATTCTTGATCAAGGCATCCGCAAACTCGGATGTTTTCACTTCGGTCGCGCCTTCCATCAAACGCGCAAAGTCATACGTAACGATCTTTTGGTTAATCGTCTTTTGCAGCGACGCGACAATCGCGTCTGCCGCCTCCTGCCAGCCCAGATGTTCAAGCATCATCACACCGGAGAGAATAACCGATCCCGGATTCACTTTGTCAAGATCGGCGTACTTCGGCGCAGTGCCGTGTGTCGCCTCAAAAACGGCGTGACCTGTGACATAGTTAATGTTTGCGCCGGGCGCAATGCCGATCCCGCCGACTTGCGCGGCCAGCGCGTCCGAGATGTAGTCGCCATTCAAGTTCATCGTCGCAACCACGTCAAACTCCGCCGGGCGCGTCAAAATCTGCTGCAAGAAAATGTCCGCGATCGTATCCTTTACGACAATCTTTCCTGCCGCCTCCGCATCCTTTTGTGCTTGATCGGCAGCCGTTGCCCCTTGGTCCGCCTTAATGCGGTCATATTGCGCCCACGTAAATACGCGATCAGAAAACTCGCGCTCAGCCAGCTCATAACCCCAGTTTTTAAAGCCGCCCTCTGTAAATTTCATAATGTTCCCTTTGTGGACAATCGTGACCGACTTGCGTTGATGCGCAATCGCATACTCGATCGCCGAGCGAATCAGCCGGTCCGTCCCCTCTTTAGAGATCGGTTTGATACCAATCGCCGACGTTTCCGGAAAGCGAATCTTCTTGACTCCCATCTCATCTTGCAAGAAGCGGATCACCTTCTGCGCTTCAGGTGTACCCGCCGCCCACTCGATTCCTGCATAGATATCCTCTGAATTCTCGCGAAAGATCACCATGTCAACGAGATCCGGCCGCTTCACAGGAGAAGGCACACCTGCAAAATGACGTACGGGACGCAGACAAACGTAAAGGTCCAACTCCTGACGAAGCGCGACGTTCAAACTGCGAATTCCGCCGCCAATCGGTGTGGTGAGTGGACCCTTAATGCTGACCAAGTATTCGCGAAGCGCGACAAGGGTGTCGTCAGGCAGCCATTCTCCAAACTGCTTGAACGCTTTTTCCCCAGCGTACACTTCGAACCATTCAATTTTTCGTTTTCCGCCATATAACTTTTCAACCGCCGCGTCAAGGACGCGAACAGATGCCCGCCAAATATCGCGCCCCGTCCCATCACCTTCGATAAACGGAACAATCGGGTGATCAGGCACGTGTAAACCGGATGATTGCATGAAAATCTTTTCGCCTTGTTTCGGTATTTCGAGTTGCTTGAAGAGAGACACTGGACTAGCCCCTTTCTAAAAAAGCACCCATGAATACGCTACCTTCCCATCATAGCACAGGTTCTTTCCAATCATCAAACAGTTTCCATGACGGCTTGTCCTTTGATATTTCCACGTGACAATTTCCCGGGAAATTCGACAGCCCCACTCGACAATTTCTCGCTAAAACATCATACAACTAGGTGTATAGCAAGGCTTTTTGACAAAAATAAGAGTGTTTGCCACACAAGTTTGGCAAACACTCACACTCAGTTGTCGAACGTAGATTCACGACAAAGATTGCAATACAGCCAAATCAATACGGTAAGACAGTTGCTGACTGCATTGGTCCATAAAGCGCGCTACATCTCAAGGTCAATTCCAGAAGGCGTGATTTCTGGCGATTTAGACTGGAATGTGTTTCGCATGAACTGAAGGATGCCAAAAACGGCGAGCGCCGCCCCGACAAACCAAACCGCATGGACGGTGGTTCCAAAAAAGAAAAACGCGAGCGCCGTCGCAATGAGCGGCTCCCCCACAATGGTCATCGCAATCGTCGGCGCTTTAAAAAAGCGCAAGAGGAAATTGAACATGGTATGGCCAAAAATCGTCGGTATGACGGCGAGCAGAACGAACGCGCGAACATCTGAGCTTGCGTATCCACTGAGATGATCGCCTCGCGCAACGCTATAAACAAGAAGAATGAGGGTACAGATGCAATACACGAGAAAGCTGTAGTGAAGAAACGAAAGTTTTTGGCGCAAGCGTTGGCCTGCAAGCATATACCCAACCACCGCAATTGTCCCTAGAATCGACAGCATGTCGCCATACGCCGCGCGGCCTCCGACGTGAAGGTCATGCCAGCCGATAAGCGCTGTGCCAAGAACCGCGATGCACGCGTAGAACCATGCAGATACGCGTGTTTTTTCGCGAAAAAATACAAAGCTGCCTATCATCGCAAAAATCGGTTGCAGCGATAAAAAGAGGGTTGAACTCGCGACGGACGTGTAAAAGAGCGAACCAATCCAAAAAATGAAGTGCACTGCGAGACATGTACCACTGATGACAAGCAAACCCCAATCGCCGCGAGTCAACTGGCGGAGTTTTGCGCGCAGCCCGCGCACGGCAAATGGCGCAAGGACAAGCGCGGTAATGCCCATGCGATAAAACGCCGTAACTTCTGCCGGCGCGTTTGTGAGTTTGATGAGTATAGCCGCAAAGGAGACGGAGAAAATCGCAAGAAGAAGGAGGGCATAGGCAAAGCGCGGCGTGGACGTAGCGTGATTCATCGGTTCGATCACGCTTCCCGTCCACGTAGAAACACTTCGTGAAGATCGGGTCGATGGCGCGGCAAACGCATCGGTTTCATCGACTTCGAGACAAACGCATGCTCCGTCATGCCTTTTGCCATGCACTGACCATCCGCATCTCGAACAACATAATCAAACGACACTCGCACCCCATCATAGCCAGCGAGCTTTGTCTCAATCATCAGCACATCATCATAGCGTGTGGCCTTCAAATACTCCGCTTCGACGCGCAAGACGGGGAGCAGCACACCCTCTTCTTCAAGCTGGCGATAAGAGTGTCCCGTCGCACGAATCCAGTCGGTGCGCCCCGCCTCAAACCACGCAATGTAATTGCCGTGCCAAGCCACACCCATCTGATCCGTCTCTGCATAGCGAACGCGAACCGTTGTGACACTTTTTCTGGTCATCTTACAATCCCCACTCTTGTCACAAGGTTTGTATCATTCACACACGCTTCTAGAGGACGTGTGTCTTTCCGCGGTAAAGAAGTCCGCGAATGGCGTCGACCGTCACTGTCTCGCCATCTTTTACAAGGCGCGTCGCGCCCGCGAGGCCAACGATGACAGGAATCCCGAGCGAGAGCCCCACAACTGCGGCATGCGATGTGACACCACCGTCTTCTGTCACAAGCGCGCCCGCCTTCTGAAGTGCCGGCATAAAGTCGCGATCCGTCGCCACTGTCACCAGAATATCACCGTCTTCCACACGCGCCAAGGCGTCGCTCACATTTGTTGCGACAACCGCGCGGCCAACCAGACTCCGCGTCCCAACGCCAACTCCTTTGCCGATCGAATCTCCGATCGTGTGAATCTTCAACAGATTGGTCGTCCCCGTCTCACCGACCGGGACGCCTGCCGTAATGACGACGAGATCGCCACTCTGGACATAGCCTGATGCAAGCGCTCCGTCGACTGCAACAGAAAGCATTTCATCCGTCGTATGCGTCTTTTTCACAAGCACCGGGTAAACCCCATAACAAAGCGCCAGACGTCGCGCCACCGCCGCATACGGTGTCACCGCGACGATCGTGCAGCACGGACGATGTTTAGCGATCATTCGCGCAGTGAATCCTACTCCGTCGAAGTAATCACCGCCTTGGCTTGCAACTCATCGGCAATTCGCTGCACCGCGGAGCTGATCGCATCCGTCTGTGTATTTTCAACCATATCGCGATGACGACCCATCACGACGCGCTCAAGAATCGCCCGCTCAGCCCGCTCTGCGATTTCGGCCATCGTACGCACCGACTCAATCGGATAGCGACCAGCCGCCGTCTCGCCGCTGAGCATAATCGCGTCAGACCCGTCAAAAATCGCGTTTGCGATATCCGTCGCCTCTGCGCGCGTCGGTCGCGGATTGCGCTGCATGGAGTCAAGCATCTGCGTCGCCGTGATGACAACCTTTCCCGCGCGATTGCAAAGCTCAATCAACTGTTTTTGCACAATCGGGACTTCTTCTGTGGGAATCTCAACGCCGAGATCGCCGCGCGCCACCATGAGGCCGTCAGACACCGCGAGAATCTCGTCAATGCAATCGATGCCCTCTTGCGCCTCAATCTTTGAGATGATATCCATCTTGACGTGGTGGTTTTCCAGCAATTCACGGATCTCCAAGACATCGGCCGCTTTGCGCACAAAAGACGCCGCAATAATGTCGACGCCTTGCTCAATGCCAAACTTGATATCTTCAATGTCTTTTTCCGTCACACCGGGCAAACGCAGGCGAACACCCGGCGCATTGATCCCTTTGCGATTTTTAAGCGTTCCTCCATTTGTGATCACACAGTGGATGTCATTGCCGACAACCTTTTCCACGCGCAGACCGATCAAGCCGTCATCAATGCGGATCACAGAGCCTACAGTGACATCTTCCGGCAATCCTTCATAGCTGATAGAGACACGCTGCTTCGTGCCAAGAACCGCATCAGTGGTCAAGATGATCGACTCACCGTCGGTAAGTTCAACTTCGTCTCCCTCAATGAGCCCTGTGCGAATCTTCGGTCCTTTAATATCAAGCATGATCCCGATCGCCTTGCCTTCAAGACGCGCGGCTTCGCGCACCGTCTCGATGACACGTCGATGGTCCTCATGCGTCCCGTGTGAAAAATTCAGGCGCGCAACGTCCATTCCAGCACGAATCAATTGGCGGAGCGTCTCCAGCTGGCTCGAGGCCGGCCCCATCGTACATACAATCTTGCTTTTTCTCATAGGTTCACTTCCTCCTCAGGTTAAATGGATAGTATGCCTGCGAGTTCATAGAGTGACATGTCAAACGTCCGCGGCGTGCGCAGCGCTTCTTCAATATCCACAGGTACAAGTTGTTGACCGCGCACACCTATCATGACACTCGTCGTCCCCTGCAAGAGAAGATCAATCGCAAACGCGCCCATGCGCGACGCGAGTGTTCGATCAAAGGCCGTCGGCGATCCGCCGCGCTGGAGATGTCCAAGAACTGTCACGCGCACCTCCCACCCTGTCGCCTCAGAGATCTGCTCGCCAATTTTCATGCCGTGGCCAACCCCTTCCGCGACCAGGATGATGCTGTGCCGCTTGCCCCGCTCAACGCCGTGTTGCAACCGCTGCAAGACCTCTGGCAATTGAAAGGGCGCCTCAGGAATCAAAATGGATTCCGCTCCTCCCGCAAGCCCCGCGATCATCGCGATATCCCCGGCATTTCGACCCATCACTTCAATTACATAGGTGCGTTCATGAGAAGTTGCCGTGTCGCGGATTTTGTCAATCGCTTCAATGACCGTATTGACAGCCGTATCAAAGCCAATCGTATAGTCCGTGCAAGGTATATCGTTGTCGATTGTACCGGGAATCCCCACGGTTTTTATGCCGAGCGCCGAGAGGGCGCGCGCCCCGCGAAAGGAACCATCGCCGCCGATGACGACAAGTGCGTCAATCCCCCACTCGCGCAAACGCGCAGCCCCTTGCGCCTGACCTAATGGTGTCTTGAACTCCTCACAGCGAGCGGTGTAAAGTTTCGTGCCGCCTCGCTGAATAATATCCGCAACGGAGCCAAGATCCATCACTTCCATTTCACCGCGCATCAAACCGGCATAGCCGTGTTTGATGCCGATCACCTCAAGTCCATGGTATAGCCCTTTGCGCACGACGGCGCGAATCGCCGCATTCATCCCAGGCGAATCGCCACCACTTGTAAGGACTGCAATCTTTTCAATCTTGTCTTGGCCAGCACTTCCCACGTAGCAAACCCCCATGCTCATTCCATGATCACTCAGAGTTTTCATTTACCGGGATACACGAGTGCCTGATCGGTCAATCTACACCCGTTAAGACGCATTGCGTCCACGCGGGACTAAATACGTCCCACTTAGCATGAAGAAATCGGACGTTCGCCCAATCCTTATGAAAAGGATTCTACGCGAACGTCACGATTCCTGCATCGCGACAGAATGTTTCGGAAGCTCATCGATTATTTCGCGATAGTTCCCGATCTTGCGATACTTCTCATACCGACGCGCAAGAATCGCATCAATCCCCAGCGCATCCAGTCGATCAAGAGCTTGCGCAAACGCGTCGCCAAGAACGCGTGCCGCTTCAACGCGATCGCGCTGCACACCGCCGAACGGTTCGGGGACGATCTGATCGACAATCCCAAAACCCTTTAAATCCTGTGCCGTAATACACATCGTATCCGCCGCGCGCTGTCCTTGCGTTGCATCTTTCCAAAGTAGCGCCGCCGCACTTTCAGGAGAGATCACCGAGTAATACGCGTGCTCAAACATCAAAATTTCATCCGCGACGCCAAGTCCGAGTGCGCCGCCGCTTCCGCCTTCACCCGTCACAACGCAAATCACAGGAACGCGCAATCCAGCCATTTCTATGAGGTTGCGCGCGATGGCCTCGCCCTGCCCGCGCTCTTCCGCTCCGGCGCCTGGATAAGCACCTGCCGTATCGATAAACGTGAAGACAGGACGTCGAAACTTTTCCGCCTGTTTCATTAAGCGAAGCGCCTTGCGATAGCCCTCGGGGTGGGCCATTCCAAAATTGCGGTGGATGTTATCTTTTGTATCTTTGCCTTTTTGCGTTCCAATCAGCGTAACAGGGCGCCCTCGAAATACACCCACCCCGCCGACCATCGCCGGATCATCGCGAAAGTTTCGGTCACCATGCAACTCAATAAAGTCGTCACACATCGCACGAATATAATCAAGCGCAGTGGGGCGCTCCGGATGACGCGCAATCTGCACTTTCTGCCACGGCTTTAAATCGCGGTAGATCGACTCTGCGAGCGTCTTTGCCTTGGCTTCGAGCGTCGCTACCTCTTCGCTCATATCGATCCCTTTTTCTTCCGTAAAACGCTTTAGTTCGTCAATCTTCAAGCGAAGTTCGACAAGCGGTTTCTCAAAAGGCAGATCTGTGGCCATTCGGTTCACCCCGTTTCGAATGCATCGAAAGAACAGTCGCCAAATACGGTTTCATATCTTTGCGGTGCACAACTTCATCCAACATGCCGTGTTCGAGTAAAAACTCTGCCGTCTGAAACTCTTCCGGGAGTTGTTGGCGAATGGTCGATTCAATAATCCGCCTGCCCGCAAACCCGATCATCGCTCCCGGTTCCGCAAGGTTCAGATCGCCCTGCATCGCAAAACTGGCCGTCACGCCACCTGTCGTCGGGTTTGTGCAAACTGCAATGTACAGTTGCCCCGCATCCGCGTGACGACGCAGTGCAGCGGAAACCTTTGCCATCTGCATGAGCGAAAAAATCCCTTCCTGCATGCGCGCCCCGCCAGAAACTGTAAAAATGACAACAGGTACCCCATCATCTGTCGCCCGCTCGACCGTTCGGGCGAGACGCTCCCCGACAACCGACCCCATGCTCCCCATGATAAAACGAAAATCCATGACAGCGATGTAGAGCGGGTATCCAGCAATGGTTCCATAGCCAGACAAGATCGCCTCGTCAAGCCCTGACATTTCACGCGCTTTTTGAACTTTCTCAGGATAATCAGGAAAAGAAAGAGGATCTCCAGTCAGCAAGTGCGCGTCAAACTCAACGAAACTCCCTTCGTCAAGCGTGGCGTCAATGCGTTCTGGAGCCGTCATAGAGAAATGATACCCACAGTGCGGACACGTCTTTACGTTTTTCTCCAATTCCCGCGAAAGAAGAATTTCACCGCACCGTTTGCACTTATTCATGAGTCCTTCCGGAACCCGATCCTTAGCGCTCTGGTTTGGTGAAATGGTCGCAAACTTTCTTTTCTTAGGAAACAAATCCTTTAACAACAGGTCACCTCATCATCAACGCTTCATTCGGCGCAGACGCTTCATGGACTCATCATGACTCTATCCGAGCAAAGAAGAGTGCAAAATCTCACGAAGCGTATCTCGCACGTCTTCCAATTCCGTCTCCGGGACGAGGATCTCATACTGCTGTTGCAAACCGTTCGCCGCGCGCAGCTTCACAAGAAAACCTTCTGTCGTCAAGCGGCTCTGGATCTGCTCAGCAAGGCGCAACGTATGGGCGATATAAATCACCGTCCACATTGCGCATCACCTCGCTACCCTATCTCATCGTTCATCTTACCACGGCAAAAAGAAGACGTGCAAGAAAGAAAGCCTAGCGAATGCTCGACAAAAGCCGCGTGCGCTCAGCAATCTCTGACGGTTCGACGCGAATCCGCGCAACACCTGTCGCAAGTGCCGCTTCGGCTACCGCCTGCGCCACGGCCGGCGCCACACGCGGATCAAACGGACGCGGGATCACATAATCGGCTGACAACTCATCCGCCGTCACCAGATTCGCAATCGCGTGCGCCGCGGCCACTTTCATAGCCTCATTGATTTCCTTCGCGCGGGTGTCGAGCGCCCCGCGAAACATTCCCGGAAACGCCAACACATTGTTGACTTGATTCGGATAATCCGAGCGCCCCGTGCCAATCACCAACGCACCCGCCTCGCGCGCGTCAGCCGGCGTGATCTCCGGGTCCGGATTCGCCATCGCAAAGAGGATCGGATCGCGGTTCATCGAGCGTACCATTTCCTTAGTAACCGCGTTTGCCGCAGACACACCGATGAATAGATCGGCGCCTTCTAGGGCGCGCGCCAAATCTCCCGCGATCCGCTCCGGGTTGGTCACTGCCGCAATTTTTTGCTTCAGTGCATTTAGATCCCCGCGCCCCTCATAAATCGCGCCTTTGGTGTCACACATGACGACATGCTTTGCCCCGGCTGACAAAAGAAGGTTGACTGTGGCAATTCCCGCTGCCCCCGCGCCGCTGACGACGATACGCACTTCTTCCAGCCGCTTTAAAGCCACCTTCAGAGCGTTTAGCACCGCCGCCATCGTAACGATCGCCGTGCCGTGCTGATCATCGTGAAAGACTGGGATATCGAGTTCTGCCTTTAGGCGCTCTTCAATCTCAAAGCAGTCTGGCGCCGCAATATCTTCCAGGTTGATCCCGCCAAAGGTTGGCGCGACCGACTTTACAAACGCAACGACCTCTTCGATCGTCTGCGCATCAATGCAAAGCGGCCAAGCGTCCACCCCCGCAAACGCTTTGAACAACACCGATTTCCCTTCCATGACGGGCATGGCGGCAGCCGGGCCGATATCGCCAAGTCCCAACACGGCCGTTCCATTGCTGACGACCGCGACAAGATTCGATTTCGACGTATAATCGTACACGCGCTCAGGATCGCGGTGAATCTCTTTGCAAGGCTCTGCTACTCCGGGTGAATAGGCCAGACTTAAGTCTTCTTTTGTAACCACTTTGACTTTCGGGGAGAGCGCAATCTTCCCCACCGCATCCTTGTGCAACTTCAGCGCGTCATCCCGCAACGCCATTTCCTGTCCACCCTCTCACAACGTCCACGCCCGCAAACGCTTTCGTATAAAATTGTGAAGCTATTATAGCACGCTTCTGAAAGATGTCATTTTTTTATCAATAATTCATCTGTTACACGGATCGCATCCTTTGGTAAAAGTGTAAGCAATTCACGCGCCAATGCCTTTGAGAGGTTGACGCGAACCGATTCCAGCAACCGATTTGGACCTGCGGGATAGCTAAGAATCACAGGGATGTCCCCCGGGTGGCGCACAAGAATCGCGCGCAGCGCGCGCAAGCTTTCAATGGATTGATCCAGTTCCTGGTCGATGCGAAGCCAGAGACATTTCATCGAAGGCGCGGACGCACCTGGCAGCTTTGTTTTTGTGCCAGGGTGCTTTCTGGCATGCTCCGTCTGATGCTCCGTCTGATGCTCCGTCTGATGCTCCGTCTGATGCTCCGTCTGATGCTCCGTCTGATGCTCCGTCTGCAGTGCGGGAGGGCGAGCGGGGCGTGCTACTGCGCCATCCGGTGCACTGTACGAAAAGCGCAGTGCGACAAGACCTGAAGAGCGCGCGTCTTTGCGGATCTGTATATAGCAGATTCTGCCACTGATCGGCTCTTCCCTGAGCGTTTTAAACAGCGACGGAAACAAAACGATCTCCATGCGGTCCGATTCATCCTCCACCTGCAAAAAGGCCATCGGTTCGCCGCGCCGCGTCTTTGTCTGACGCACATGAAAAAGACGCGCCACCACGTCCGTCAGCTGTGTTTTAGCACACTCCTTTGCCTGGGCGAGATCAGGGAACTGTGCAGCTTCGCGCAGCGTGCGCAGTTCTGCAAATGGGTCGCGACTGACGACAAATCCAATCAACTCACGCTCCCACGCGTCACGCTGCTCTGGAAGTTCAGGCGCGACCGGCTCATTCGAAGCGACCTTTTCAACAGCAGCCTCAGCGGGATTATCGCGCAGCGCCTCGCGCACATCCTCATCAAAAAGGGAGAGCGCCGACTCTGACCCCCGCTTTGCATGCCTCGTCTTTGCGCGTGCGCTCGGAAGTTCTCGCTCATCAAACCACCGCTTTGCCTCGGACAGCATCGCATTTCTCCCACCGAGCGCATCAAGCGCGCCAGCCTGCACCAAACTCTCGACCACCCGCCTCGTCAACACACGGCTATCTGCTCGCAAAAGCAGATCGCGCACCGATGAAAACGCCCCCGCTTCACGCAAATCAAGCAGGTGGCGCACAGCCGCATTTCCCACGTACTTGATCGCTTCAAGACTCAATCGAATCGCGACATCCCCAGACGGTGTGCGCTCCGGTTTGCACGCCTCGCCACTTTGGTTAATGTCAGGCGGCAAAACCTCAATTCCCGCGCGCCGACACGCGCTCGCGTAATGTGCCAGTTTTTCCGGATTTGCAATCTGCTCATTCATGAGCGCTGACATGAACTCCGGGCGATAATTCGCCTTAAGCGCGGCTGTGCGCACTGCGAGCACCGCATAGGCGGCCGCGTGTGAGCGATTGAACCCATAGTCCGCAAAGCGAACAATCAGGTCGTACACCCTTTCTGCGCGAAGCGCCGGAACGCCTTTAGACGCGCACCCTTCCAAAAACCGTCCCCGCCACTCATCAAGGACGTCCCTTTTTTTCTTTGATACCGCGCGCCGCAGCACATCGGCTTCGCCCAATGAAAATCCGGCAAGGCGCGATGCGATCTGCATGATCTGCTCTTGATAGACGAGGATGCCAAACGTCGGCCGCAGGATCGGCTCCAGTTCCGGAACCTCGTAAATTGGCGGAACCGCCCCGCTGCGAGCACGCAAAAAAGTGGGGATTTGTTCCATCGGCCCAGGCCGATACAAGGAGATGACAGCGATCAGATCCTCCATGTCGCGCGGTTTCATCTCCCGCAATACGTGCTTGACACCCGGCGATTCGAGTTGGAAACAGCCATCCGTATCCCCTTGTGATAGCAACTCGATCGCCGCGTCATTCAGTGTAAGATCCTCGACGCGCACGCGCTCACCGCGCACATCGTAGATATGAGAAATGGTGCGGTCGCACAGTGTCAACGTCTTTAGTCCGAGAAAATCCATCTTCAAAAGCCCCAACGCCTCAACATCTTCCATTGCATACTGCGTGACACGCACCTCGTCCGCCCCGGCCATAAGCGGCACAAGATCAGTCAGCGGCCGCGGCGAGATGACGACGCCTGCCGCGTGAATCGATGCGTGGCGCGGCAGGCCTTCGATGCCGAGTGCCAACTGCACCACACGCTGCATCGTCGGATCGTGCGCGACGCGCTGCGCAAGTGCCTTGTCTTCTCGCAGCGCGTCAGCAAGTGTCATGCCAGGCCCGGTAGGCAGTGCGTCAAGCAGTGGTTTTAGCGCACCTGCAGCGATACCAAGCACGCGCGCAACATCGCGCACGGCGGCGCGCGACGCAAATGTCCCGAGTGTCCCAATGTGCGCGACATGATCGAACCCGTATGTCGACGCGACATATGCGACCACCTCGTGGCGACGCTCCGTTTCAAAGTCGATGTCAATATCGGGCCATGAAACGCGCTCCGGATTCAAAAAGCGTTCAAACAACAGATCGTGCAAAAGCGGGTCCACATCTGTAATTGACAGCACGTAAGAGACCAGACTGCCAGCCGCCGATCCACGACCCGGCCCTGTCGTGATGCCCTGCCGTCGGGCATAGCGCATGAAGTCCCAGACGATGAGAAAATATCCCGAGAACCCCATTCGTTCAATCACCGCAAGCTCATAGTGAAGCCGCTCCCTATACGCATCGGTAGGGTGTGCAACACGGCGCGGCAGGCGATCGAGCGCCAGCTTCTCAAGTGCCTGCGCCTCGGTCATCCGCTCCGGCAAGGCGTAACGCGGCATCGCGAAGGACTGTGCCGGAATCTTTGCCTGACAGCGCTCCGCCACCTCTACGGTCATCGCGAGCGCTTCCGGGCAATCTGCGAAAAGCGCCGCCATCTCATCGCGCGTGCGAAAATGAAAGCTTGCACCGCGCGGGCGCAGCGACGCAGCCTCTGCGAGTGTGACACCTTGTTCAACGCCTGCCAGCACGTCGATCAGGCGAATGTCAGGCGGGGCCATGTGTCGCACTGGGCTTGTCCCAACCATCGGCAGTTTTGTCTTTCGCGCAAGCACCCGCAGTCGCTCGCCGCGCTCGCGCTCATCAGCCTGTCCACATCTTGCCATCTCAAGATAAACCGCATCCCGGCCAAACGCCTCGACGTAAGCCGCAAGACTGCGCAGTGCCTCTCGTTCATCATTTTGCGAAAGCGCCATTTCCACGGGCCCTTCGCGATCTCCCGTCAAACCGATCAGACCGCGGGCGTGTTCAAACAGCGTCTGCTCCGTAATGCGTTTTAAGTCAAGCGGATCAAAAGAGGCAGCGGTGGCGAGCTGCATGAGTTGACGGTAACCCTCATCCGATTGTGCAAACACGCTCACTTCGCGCGTCTGCATAAAAACGCGACGGCGGTCACGTTCGTCTAGCGTCGGCGCGACACGCACCGTCAGGCCAAGCAGCGGACGCACGTTTTGCTCCGAAAGTTCGCGCGCGACCGTGGGAAGTCCAAAAAGTTGAAATCGATCGACCACCCCTAGCGCCGACATTCCTTGTGAAAATGCAAACGCGCCTAACTCTTTGGCGCGCGCGGCGCTGTAGAGAAGGCTGTATTCACTGTACGTTCGCAGATGAATCATCGGTCTTTCGTCTCCGTTTCTTTCAAAACCGCAATAGACAGTGACTTGACTCTCTCGCGCCACCGTCTGCGAGAAAAAATATCGACGACCGCGCCGATATTTCGGGATAACCACCCGCTGTTTGCGCCAAAGATCCGATCACTTTAATTTGCGACGCGAATGCTGTCGATCACCGCTCCAACATTTGAATGGTCAAAAGCGCTTTTCCCACCAGTCGCTCTGGCGAAAGAGTTCAACATCCACTTTTCCCATCTTGCGCCCAACATCCACCACACGCGCGCGCGCCTCAACACGCTGATCGATCTGTACAGGCTTAAGAAAATACAGTGTCGCATTTTCGATCAACATGTTCGTATCGCGGTGTCTGCGCAAAACGTTCATGCCAGCTTCACCGACGATTGTCATAAACGCACCCGGAGAGAGCCCCCCGTGCGTCGTCGACATTTGCGGTGTCACCTCACCTGCGAGTGAGAGTGTCTGCTCTTCATACGTCTCAGAAAAACGGCTGAGCACGACATCCTCCAGCGTCTCGCCCATCTGCGGCTGCTTTTGATTATATTGCAGCGCGCGAATGACATCCTGGCGACTGATGACGCCGACCAATCGGCGAAACTCAATGACCGGAAGCAGCTCCAGCCCCTCCCACACCATGAGATGGGCAGCCGAGGCGACAGACGTCTTTGGTGTCACCGAGATCGGCTGGCGGGTCATCACACGCGCAATCAGCGTGACGGGATCTTGCCCGTACACATCTTTTGCCGCGATCACACCTGTCAGTTTGCCGTCTTCGCGAAGGACAGGAAAGCGCGAGTGGCCAGTTGCGCCGACCAATTCGCGATAGTCTCCTACCGTTTGTGTATCATAGAGCACAGATGGTACTTGGCTTCCGAGAATATCCTCGACAAGCAAGATGTCTTTTTTAATGAGCCGATCATAGATCGCCCGATTGATCATGGAGGCGACCGAAAAGGTGTCGTACGTCGAAGAGATGACTGGAAGTTCGAGACGGTCTGCCAGTTCGGTCACGCGGGCGCTTACCGTAAATCCTCCCGTGACAAGAACCGCCGCACCCATTTCAAGCGCCGCAACATGCACCTCCTGGCGGTTTCCCACAATCATCAAAGACCCTGACTCCACATACTTCATCATCGCCTCAAGTTCCATCGCGCCAATGACGAATTTGTGGAGTGTCTTGTGTAGACCGCCGCGCCCGCCGAGTACCGAGCCGTCAACGATGTTGACCACTTCTGCAAACGTGAGGCGGTCAATATCCCTGCGCTGCTTTCGCTCAATGCGCACAGTCCCCACACGCTCAATCGTGGACACCATGCCCTGTCCTTCCGCTTCCTTAATCGCGCGATAAGCTGTTCCTTCACTTACACCTAACTGTTTCGCAATCTGTCGCACTGAGATTCTGTATCCGACCGGGAGTCCTTCAATATGTTGCAAGATCTGATCGTGCTTTGTTAACAACGGCGCTCCCCCTTGTATTACGTCAGCATCTATTATACAACAGCACAAATAGAAAAAAAGCCCACCTCAGCGCGGGCTTTACAATTTAGTAGGACAGTTACGATCAATCAATGAAACGTGGCAGTGATTCTCAATAAAAACCTTATAGCCACGTATACGAATCGCGGACAATTTTTAATTGAAGCGAGAGCTCTGCCTTTTGGATTCCTTCAATCGTGGACAAGTTCTGATTGACAAATTCCAGTAACTGCTCATTTGACTCTGCGTACACTTCAAGAATAATATCGTAATTCCCAGTGGTATACGCCATAAAGCGAATCTCGGGGAAGGCGGACAATTTTTCCGCCACACGCTCGCGCTCTGGAAGCGATGTCTGAAGCCCTATGATGGCGAGCGCTTTTTTGCCCACTTTGACAGGGTCGACCGCCGCGACAATGTGCAACACCCCATCGCTGATCAGTTTATTGATGCGCGCACGCACCGTGCCCTCCGAGATCTCCAGGCGATGAGCGATCTCAGTGTTTGACATCCTTCCATCCTGCTGCAAAAACCGTATAATCGCCAAACTTATTTCATCGATCGCGCATCCCTCCAAAAACGCATGCATCAAAAACGTCCTTTTAAGCGGGCGTCGAACCTGCCTGATCCATGTTGCGCGCAGTGCGTGCGACGTGCTCTACAAGACCGACCGTCATCTCATAACGCATCATCGGCGTAATGAGATAGATGCCGCGAAACCGTTTCATGGCGGCATCCACCAATTCACGCGCGATCTCGACACCAACGCTCCGTGCGTGTGCACCTGTTCCCGCCTCAGCCATCCTCTTTCGCACGTCGTCGGTCAGTGTAATCCCGGGCACCTCATTATGCAAAAACTCCGCGTTGCGCGCGCTTAACAAGGGCATGATCCCGACGAAGATGGGCACATTCACATGCGAGGTCAGATCTGCGAGGACATCAAAAAATTCCGGATCATAGATCGGCTGTGTCATGATAAAATCCGCACCCGCCTCGACTTTTCGCTCAAGGCGGCGAATCGCCTTGTCGAGATGGCGAACATGCGGATTGAACGCCGCACCGACGGTAAACCGCGCGCACTCATCAAGCGCCCGTCCGGTAAACGAACGCCCGTCGTTCAGTTGCTTGATCATCCTGATCAAATCAAAGGAAGACACATCAAACACGGACGTGGCCCCTGGAAAATCGCCAAAGCGCGACGGATCTCCCGTGATTGCCAACACCTGGCGAATTCCGAGCGCGTGCAGTCCCATGAGATGAGATTGTTGACCAATCAAATTGCGGTCGCGGCACGACATGTGAAGGAGTGGCTCAACGCCCATCTGCTTCATCATCGCGCCAAGCGCCATATTGCTCATTCTCGTGACTGCAAGTGAATTGTCTGCAAGCGTCACTGCGTCGGCGCCCGCCGCATGCAAGGCGCGCGCGCCTTCAAGAAATACATTGGGCGAGAGGTCTTTCGGCGGATCGAGTTCAACGATCACCGTATGGGTGTGCCGCGCCTTCTCGTGCACCAATTCTCCTGCACTGGCATCGTCGCTGTGCAAAACGCTCCGCTCCGCCACGCGCGGGCGACGCGCGTCAGTCCCTTCTCGCGCCGCATTACCCCCGGCTTTAACAGGGGCTGGCGCCCGTCCTGCAACAGCGTTTGCCATCGCCCGAATGTGATCAGGCGTCGTCCCGCAACAGCCACCGATGATGCGCACTCCCATCGCGTGAAAGGACTGAGCGATCTCACCAAAGTATTCAGGTTCTGACGCATAGTGATACGCGCCATCTGTGACACTGAGCAGTCCGGCATTGGGAAACACAGAGATACGGTCGGTCGCGCGCAGGTTGGCCTTTTCCAGCACGCGCAACATATCGGATGGACCGAAGCGGCAATTCAGCCCCACGATCGACGCGCCGTGATCATAAAGCCGTGCAAATGCATCGGACAGCGCCACGCCATCGCGTGTCACACCGAGATCGATCAGAGACAATTGCGCAATCGACGGAAGAACGGTAAGTGATCGCGCAACATCAAGCGCGATCTCCAATTCATCCAGATCGTAAAACGTTTCAAAAAGTAGTGCATCAGGCGCCTCTGTGAGCAGCGCCTCAATCTGTTCGCGATAAATCGCCTCGAGTTCCGCGCGAACTGGTCCCGCCGGGCGCACACCGCGCACAGAGCCGACAGTCCCTGCCACATAGGCCTGCTCTCCCGCAACTTGACGCGCGAGGCGCACAGCCGCACGGTTGATCTCGACTACTTTACCCTCTAGTCCGTAGCGCGCCAGGCCATGTGCATTCGCGCCAAAAGTGTTTGTTTCAAGAAGTGAGGCGCCCGCTTCAAGATAGGACTTGTGGACCGCAGTCACCGCGTTCGGTCGCTCAAGACAGAGCGCTTCATAGCAAATCCCGACGGGGGTCCCCATCTGATAGAGCTGCGTCGCCATTGCGCCATCGGCGATCAACACCTCGCGCTCAATGCGCGCCAAAAGGGATTCACGCTGCTGCGCGCTTACTGCTTCAGTCACTGCGGGGTGATTGGTTTGTTTTCTCTCGTGCTCTCTCTCTGACTCTCCCATGGCTCCCTCACTTCCTGCATTACTCATATCCAAGCCTAACCGTCACGCGCAATTTTTCTTAGCTTATACGGGGAACGACAAATCGTCAATGAAAGACAGTGATCCCCATTTTGATGGCAAGAATAAGTGAAACGACAACAAAGAGTGGACGAATAAACGGTACACCGCGCTTGACGGCCATCTTCGAGCCAACGCGTGCGCCGATCATCATCGCGACGCCCATCGGCAGCCCTTCCAAGAGCGCGACCTCGCCGTGCAAGGCAAAATAGAGAAGCGCCGCGATGTTGCTCGCGAAATTGAGAATACGACCGTTGCCCGCCGCAAGAACGAAATCGAACCGATATGCGCTTAGAAATAGGAAGAGAAGAAAAGAACCCGTGCCAGGACCGATGAAACCGTCGTAAAAGCCGAGCGCAAACGCGGCGATGATGGAACTGATCCGAACGCCCGCCGTCACACCCGCAAACGCGTTGACTTGACCGAGGGAGCGCCGCAAAAGCGTAAGGATGGCGATGGCAACGATTGCGAAAAAAATGGTCAACTGCAAATAGCGCTGGTTGACGTGTAAGACGGTGGTCGCCCCGAGCCACGCACCTGCGAGCGTGAATGGAATCATGCCAAAGATCAGCGACCAGTGGATGCGACCAGAGCGCATATAGGTAAACGTGCTCGTCGATGAAGCAAACGTACCTGCGAGCTTGTTCGTACCGAGCGCCGCATAAGGAGGAAGTCCGGCCCAGAGCAGCGCGGGCAGCGTGATGACGCCACTGCCGCCCACGATCGAATCAAAAAACCCGGCGATCAGGCCGCTTACCACCAAACCCGCGACAATCAAAAAACTGACGTGCAAACCATCGACTCCCTCACAGGCGTGCAAGACACCTGACGGAATCAAAAGCGCCTATCTTCACGTCGAGGATGTCGCACTGCCTGACTCACGATTTTTTTGAAGCAAACGCTGCTTGATTTCGTCCAGTTCCGCAAGGCTTTCTTCAACTTTTTTCCGCTGTTCTTCAAGGGTCAACAGGTTTTCCCGCAGGGATGCCGCACTCTTGTCGATCTCATCGAGCAAATGGGACATCTCATCAGAAGAAACCGCCTCATCGCCCGCCAGAACCTTGTACAGGCGAAGCCCGGAGAGCGCAGCGCTCGTAACGATGTTGTTTGCGGCAAATGCGATACCCGGAGCCGCTGCGCGCACACCTGCAGAACTGACGGTGGCAAGCCAATTCATCGCGCGCCCGGCCGGCGTTCCGCGACGGCGCAAAAACGATTGCAAATCCTCATCCTTGATCAGATACTTCCCACCTTGATCAACCGCCGGCAAAAGTCCCGTGCGGATCCAGCGGCGCACGGTCTCTTCAGAGACGCCCAAGCGGTACGCAACTTCGTAGGTAGTGAATTCCATGCGAATTCCTCCTGTGTGTCGTTTCCTCCATCATACGACACACACACGCACATGTCACGGCAAATGTACAATGGCGACCGTACCGCTCCCTTCAAGGACAAGCGGTTCATTTGCCTCAAGAACCCACGTCGGGTAGGGTAAGCTTCCCACTTGCGCACCTTTTGGATGGACATTTCCGCGCAGTCCCGTTACACACACGACCCCCGGCTCGCGTGTGACATGACTGACTTCCTTACCATCGACCGCAAGCAATTCAAGGGAAAAATAGGGATTGCGATCGAGCCACACACGCATATTTTCTGCAGTTGTTGCGGCAGAACGCCCGAAAAAATTCGCCGCGCTCCTCGAGGTATGATCACTTTTGCTCTCCCTGTCATCCGTTGTAAAAGCAAAGTCGATCACGTCAAGCGCCTGCGCGAGATGCAACACCCGCTTGTTGCCAGACGCATCCACCCGATCATAGTCATAAATGCGAAACGTCGTATCGGATGCTTGTTGCACCTCAAGCGCGACAATCCCTGCACCAAGCGCGTGCACCGTGCCCGCAGGAAGCGGGATGTACTGACCTGCCTGAACCGTCTCGTAGCGAAGCGCATCCTGCAGGCGCCCTTGCGCGATACACGCCTCAAGCTCCGCGCGCGTTGAAACCGTAAGCCCGCGGCAGATACGCGCGCCCGGCTCCGCGTGGAGGATGAGCCACCCTTCCGTTTTCCCAAGATCGAAAAGAGCGCGCGCTTGCTCATCGTTCGGATGAACCTGAACGGAGAGATCCGTTTTGGCGTGCAGGATTTTGATCAGCACCGGAAACCACTTGCGCTGCGGAAACAGGTCGTGGAGCGTCTGCCCGCGCTCGTCCACCGTTTGCCCCGCGGGATGGTCGGATGCGAGCCAAATCTCACCGACAGGCTGTGGCGTATCGAGATGAAACATCCGCTTGAGTTCATCACCGCCCCAGATGCGCTCTTTATAGATTGGCTGTAAGAATCTCACTGCGCCACGCTCCCCGCGTCGATCACCTGTACAGAAAAAATCTAGAAATACGGCTTCAAACGGTCGCGCACCGCCTGCTCAAGTGCATCAAGACGAGCGAACGCCGCATCGTCTGAGCTTTTGCACACACCGAGATACACCTTCAACTTTGGCTCCGTCCCCGAAGGGCGAACGGCGATCCACGCGCCGTCTTGAAACGTGAATTTCAGCACATCGGCCATCGGCAAATCGATTGCCTCCACCGCCCCGCCCACATGTGTGCGTGTGCCGCGCAAGGTATCTTCCGTGACAATCGGCCCTTCGTTTGCAACCGCAAGCGGTCGCGCGCGCAGTTCGCCCATGAGCGCCTGCATGCGCGAAACGCCTGATGCCCCGTCAAATTGAAAGCCAAGCAAGCGGTCGCGATAGTACCCATACCGCGCAAACAGGCGCGCCCGGCGCCCTGGCAGCGTCTCTCCGGCACGTTTGGCATCGGCCATCATCTGCGCAATCAACACAGACGCCTGCACACCGTCTTTGTCGCGCACAAATGGAAGCGCCAAATAGCCGACACTCTCCTCATAGCCAAACACAAAGGTCTCATCCTGCGCGTCACCGCGCTCGTGCTCATTGATCCACGCGCCAATGTACTTAAAACCTGTAAGCGTGCGCACCGTGCGACAAGCGTGCGCACGCGCGATCGCTTCACCAAAGTCGGATGTCACATGCGTGCACACGACAACCCCACGCGCCGGGAGTGCGCCTTCTTTCTCAAGTTGAGAGAGGTACGTGTCAAGGAGCATCCCGCCAATCTCATTGCCTGTGAAAAATTCGTAGGTGCCATCGGATGCGCGCGCCATGACGCCGACGCGATCCGTATCCGGGTCCGTCGCCATAATCAGATCAGCGCCCACTTCCTGCGCGCGTCTTAGCGCGCCGCGATACGCGCTGCGATCCTCTGGATTGGGACTGTCCACATGCGTAAACGCCGGGTCGAGCACTGCCTCTTGTTCAACCACGTGCACCGCAGAGAAACCGGCCTGTAAAAGCGCCGCCGGCACAACCGATCCGCCCACGCCATGCAGCGGGGTGTATACGATGATCGGGTCACTTTCAGCAAGCGGCCGCCTTCCCTGCGCGAGGACGTTCACTTCGCGCAAATAGCGCTCATCCATCTCGGCGCCAAGCAGGACCAGCCGCCCTGCCTCCTCCGCCTCTGCACGCGAAAGCACAGGAATCGCGAGCAGATCAGGCACTGCCCGAATGGCTGCTTCAATCGCCGCTGCGGCATCACTCAACACCTGGCACCCTGTCGCGTCGTACACCTTATAGCCGTTATACTCAGGCGGGTTGTGGCTCGCCGTGATCATGACGCCCGCCGCGCACCCGTTTGCGCGCACAGCGTAGGAGAGCATCGGTGTCGGGCGCGCCGCCTCGTACAAAATGGCCGTCACGCCCGCCGCCGCCGCGACACACGCCGTCTCCTCTGCAAAGCGCGCCGAGTCATAGCGCCCATCGTATCCAATCGCCACCCGCCAGTTCTCTTTCGCGGCACTTTCTTTCACGTACTGCATCAACCCAAAACTCGCGCGCCTCACCGTGTGAACGTTCATCCGGTTTTCCCCGGCGCCCATAAGCGCGCGCATCCCGCCCGTACCAAACGTAAGTTCCCCTGTAAAGCGCGCCTGCCGCTCCTCTTCGCAAAGCCCCTCAAGCTCCTGGCGAAGCTTTGTGTCGACACGCTCATCCGTCAACCAGCGCAGCAGCCTCTTTTCGCACATGTCAAATCAACCTCGCTCGCCCTTTGATTCCTCAAGACTGGCGCCTCAAGCGGGTATAACCGTTCAATCACCTCGCCGACTTGCAGCACCAAATCTTCTTGAAGCTCAGGCCCGATCAGTTGCATCCCGATCGGGAGTCCTGCGCTTGAACGGCCACACGGTACGGATAAGGCAGGGATTCCCGCCAGATTGAGCGGATTGGTCAGTCGGGTCAGATGACTTCGCACAGGCTCCTCACCGGAAGGCAACGAGACAGAACCTGCGCCAATAGGCGTTGGCAAAAAGGCAACCGTTGGTGCGAGCAAAAGATCAACATGCTCAAAGACACGCCGCATCCGCGCGCGAAGGGCATAGCGGACACGCTGCGCGCGCGCATAGTCGACCGCCGTAAAGCCGTTTCCGCGCAATAGCCGCTCACGCACATCCGCCCCGTACAGATCGCCACCGCCTGTCAAGCGCTGGTGGTGCGCGTAGAGCGCCTCACTCGTGATGATGATGTCTTGCGCACCAGGTACATCGCTCAAATCAAGGTCCATCTCCTCAATGACCGCGCCTTCGCCTGCGAGGCGTTCAAGCAACTCGTGGGCGCGCAAAACGATCTCTCGCTGGACATTCTCAAAGAAAAAGGAGCGGCTCACCCCGATGCGCACGTCTTTTGCCCCGCGTCCCAGGCGACCGCCAAACGAACGAAGCGGCGCATGCAGCGAGAGATCATCCTCAACATCAAACCCGGCGATGATATCCATGAGAAGCGCTGCGTCGCGCACCGAACGCGTGATGGGACCCGCGTGGTCAAGCGAATAGGCGAGTGGGGAAATACCGCGCACACTGACGCGACCATAGGTTGGCTTCAGGCCAAAGACGCCGCAATATGCAGCCGGAATCCGAATCGATCCCCCTGTATCCGTGCCAATCGAGGCAGGTGACAAGTCGGCCGCCACGGCCACCGCGCTGCCGCCGCTTGACCCACCGCTGATGCGCGCCGTATCCCACGGATTGCGGCTCGCGCCGTAGTGCGGGTTCTCATTGGTCGCACCAAACGCAAACTCATGCAGATTGTGCTTTCCAAGCAAATGCGCGCCCGCCGCGCGCAGCTTTACCCAAACCTCCGCATCTTCCAAAGGCACGCGCGCGCCTTCGAGTTGCGAACCAGATGTCGTGCGCACACCGCGCGTGTCGATCAGGTCCTTGATTCCAAGCGGCACGCCTTCAAGCGGTCTGCGGGCACGACCTCTGGCAACTGCGCGATCCGACTCACGCGCCGCTTCGAGCGCCTCCTCTGCGCAGACCGTGATATAACTTGAGAGTGTTTGATCATAGCGCGCAATCCGCTCTACGTAGACTCTGGTCACGTCCTCACTGCTCACATCGCCACTTGCCAAGGCGTTTCGCAGCGCCGTGAGATCACGAATGGGCATGCACGCCCTCCTCTCCAAGATGAAACGCGTCATGAACCGCGCGCATTGCCGCATCAAGGTAATCTTGCGCGATGACGCACGACACCTTGATCTCAGACGTGCTGACCATAAGCACATCGACGCCCGCGCGCTCAAGCGCCTCAAACATCCGTGCGGCAACCCCCGGATTGCTGATCATTCCGGCGCCAACAATCGAAATCTTCGACAGGCCGCGCTCCTGAACGATCGAATGGTGGCGCGTTTTTTCCGCGAGCGAGCTGCAAATGGCAAGCGCATGCGTAAGTTCGCTCTCCGCCACTGTAAACGAAACGTCCACTTCCCCCTGACGAACGATGCTCTGCACAATGACATCAACGTTCACATGTTCACTCGCGAGCGCGCCAAATACGTCTGCGAGTTGCTTCCCGGATTTTGGCATGCCGACAAGCGCGATGCGCGCAACTTCTTTTTCACATGCGACGCCTGTTACGACGCGCGCCCCTTCCATTAACATATCTCCGACAACCGTCCCTTCCGTCTCATCAAAACTGGATCGCACCACGAGCCTTATCCCGTGTCGCTTTGCCGTCTCGACCGCGCGCGGGTGAAGCACCTGTGAGCCAAGATTCGCAAGCTCCAACATCTCGTCATAGCGTAGGTGTTCAAGCTTTCGCGCCGATCGTACGCGCCGTGGGTCCGCCGTATAGACACCTGTCACATCCGTATAAATCTCACAGTAATCCGCGCGTAGCGCCGCCGCGACCGAAACGGCTGTCGTATCCGACCCTCCGCGGCCAAGCGTCGTGATCGCCGTTCCCGCGATGCCTTGAAATCCAGCGATGACAGGCACCCCGCCGCGATCAAGCAGTGCGCGCAGCGGCGCTGTTTCGATCTCTTCGATTCGCGCCGATCCGTGTGTCGCCTCCGTTTTGATTCCCGCCTGCCATCCGGTGAATGACTCTGCAACAACGCCCCGCTCGTGAAGCGCCATCGCCAAAAGCGCCGTCGTCACCTGTTCGCCTGTCGCAAGCAGCGCGTCCATTTCCCGGCGATTTGGCTGACTCGAGATCGCCTCGGCTAGACGTACCAGTTCATCCGTCGTATGCCCCATGGCAGAGACCACCACCGCACATGCATGGCCTGCCCGAACCGTTTTTAAAACGCGGTCTGCAACGGCGTTAATACGCTCCGTCGTACCGACAGATGTGCCACCAAATTTTTTCACAAAGAGCAACTCGGCCACTCCTAACCGACCCTGCACCTATCTATGTTTAGGATCATAACCTTGATTTTCTCACGTTAGTGTATCACAGAATCGAGTGATTCCTAACAAAATGAGAGGCCACAGCCGCGCACGGCAGTGACCTCCAAAACGTCCCAAGAGCAAGATGCACAAACCTACTTCTTTTGATGGTCGCGCAGCATCTGCTCAAACTCATCGTCAATCGACCGCGTGATCAAGACGCGCGCTTCAGCGACAAGCGCTTCTTCTTCCTTTTTTGCGAGCGCCTCGCGCGTGGCATCTACGAGCAGCGTCCGCGCATTTGCCGCTGTCGCCTCTGCTTTGGCGAGCCTTGTCCGCGCGTCAAGGTCTGCCCGCTTTTCGTCAAAATCATGCAACTGCTCGCGCAGATCGCGCAGCGCGACTTCGAGGCGACCGGCTTGCCGCTGGTGCACATCCCGCTTGATCCTCTGCTTTGCCAAGCGATCTGTCGCGTGCTGCTTTCTTAAAAGCCACTCTCGCGCCTCTTGTTCTTCGCCGCGCGCCACCGCCTCCTGCGCAGAAGCAAGTGCATTTGTGATTTCGGCTTCAAGACGCACAATCTCTTGGTCACAGAGTGACCGTTGGTAAGACACCTCACCCAGTGCGGCCTTGAGATCCCCCGCCTGCACCAAGAGTTGCTGACGGGCAAGCGCGAGTTGCGACTCAGGCGTGACCGCCTGTTCGCTTCGCTCGTTCACGTGGCTCTCCACGATTTTGGCAACCCTTTTAAACAAGCTCGTCGCCATCGCCCCCTTAATCGTTGAGCGAGAGAATCAATTGCGGCACCGGAATCGAGTGATCGCTCGAAGTTGGTGTGACGGCGGTTCCAACGGCAAAAAATTCGATCACATGACTTCCCCAACCGTGACTCTTCTCTTGAAGCTGCACACCGACGATACCTTCTGCCTTTTCGTTGTGCGCCTCCATCTGCATGCGCTCCATCGCGAGTTCCCGCGCGTCATAGAGCGCCTGTGTGTAATTCGCCATCTCGCAGTTCTGCCCGACGCTGCGAAGATACTGGCGAAATGACTGGTGCGCAACGTGATAGACGCAAGAACCCATGACCATAGAGAGTGGTCGGTATCCGGCGCGCAAGAGGGTCCAAAAATCTTGTCCTGACAAGTCACTTGTAAACGGCTTGCCACTCATCGTCCGAAAGTTCCCTTTCTCGCGCGAGACCACCGCCGTGCCAATCGCGATAAACTCAGCCAGATCCTCGCCCCACTCGTAACGCCCAACATCAAGACGAACACCGACGACGCCATCCGCGCCAAGCGCCTGCGCCTCTTCTTCCATGCGGCTCATCGCGAGTTCCCGCGCATGGTACATCGCCTGGCTGAGCACCTGCAACTCTTCATTCGAGCGGTAGTTTGCCTGTTGAAAACCGATGTGGTAAATGCTGCTTCCAACCACCATCCCGATCGGCTCAAACCCCGCCTCGCGCACGAGCAAGAACTCGTTTACCGAGAGGTCACTCGTAAATACACCGCCAGGATGGTTCTGATTGCGAAGCCCCTGAAGTCGCTCTAGCGCATGCTGCGGCAAATCTTTAAAGTTCGCATCTGCCATCGGCTCATCTCCCCCGTTGTCCACGAATCAATCCGTCGTTGAGCGTGATCGCAAGCTTTGGCGCGACGGGCATTTCCATCTGTGGAACATGGGAGATCACCGTGCCAACCATGAGCGCCTGCAAGATATGGTCGATAATCTCCTGATCGTCGTTTGTCGTCCCACCCGCGATCTCTTCAACGTGAAAAGAAAAATCCCCGCCAACTACGCCTGTGCCGCCGAGTCGTTTCGCGTCTTCGTGAAGCTTGTGCGTCACCGTACGCCGAATCTCGTTGACCGCGCGTGAAAAATGGCCCATTTCTTGATTGTAAAAGCTCTGCTCCTGACGAAGATCCCAAAAATCTGTGCGCACATAATAAAAAGATGCGCCAAGCGCCAAGCCGATCGGCATGACGCCGCGCGCAAGCAGTCGCACAAGATCCTGTCCAGAGACACTGCAGAGAATCGGCCGACTGGGCAGCGGGACATTCTCAAGCGTCACCGCTGTGCCAAAGCACGAGAATTCGACGACGTCATCCTGCAACTGAAAGGGAGAACGCTTTAGATCCACGCCAACCACCGCATGCGCACCGAGCGCGATGGCTTCTTGCTCCATGCGTTCTAGCGCCAGTCGTCGTCCTTCATACATCGCTTGGGTCGGCGCACGCATCTCATGCGTGTTGGTGTAATACGATAATAAGCCGTTTGGCACATACCCCACATGATAGAAGCTGCTGCCCATCACCTGCCCGAGCGGGCGAAAGCGGTACGCGCGAAGTCCCGCCCACTCACTGACTGAGAGGTCACTCGTCCACGGCAATTGACCCGACTTTTGTCGCTCCATGCGCGCTTTTGCATCATCCGGCAACCTGCCCTGCGCGAGTGCCTGTGCAGTGCGGTTGGCGCGGGCCGCCTCAGCCTCTCGCAGAGCCTTGAGATCAAGCGCAGGGGGTGGCGGACTGCTTAGTACAGGGGAAACTTGTTGATTCTTTTTGTCCCCAAACCAAAAGCGAAACACGTAACCCCTCCTCTTTCATCATCTGTGCGTTACAGGAGGAAATCTTCAAGCGCCTGGCGCGCTTCGCGGTGCACCTGCGCATACGCGGTGATTGCTTGCGAGAGTCCGTCAAGCCACTCCGTCAAGCTAAGCTCTTGCGTGGAAAGAATAATGCCGCGAACCGTTTTTGCCTTGCGCGGTACCCAGCGCCCGTGTTCTTTGACAAGCAGGTACGTGTCCGGATCAAGGTGCACCTCAATTCGATCCAAAGGATGCGCTTTTGAAAACAGGTGCGACTCGCGATGCACCGTGACAAGGGACGGGAGCGAGCGTGTCAAACGCTCTACAAGCGCCTCCAGGTACGATTCTTCATCATCATGCGCGTGGCGCCAAGTCGCCGCGCCCAGATCGAATGTCACATCTTCGGACATCATCAACCGCCCTTAACCCGTTGTTTCATCCATCGCCAGTTCATTCTATGGTTATGTACGCAATCTCTGGCGAAAAGTTTCATCAAATCTTGTATCTTTCATACACTCGCCAACGCACGCAGTGAAAAACACGTGCTGTGCACAGCACGCAATCGCCGGCACGGAAAAATTAGCGCTTTGCGCGCTGCGCCTCTTTTTCCGTGCGTTTTTTCTTCTGTGCGCGCAAATACTCAATCGCGTTGTCTGTATCAAGCCAGGCGTCGCCAAACGCCGCCGTATAGCGAATCGCTTCGGACTCGTCCCCTGGATTAAGAGTTTTTGGCAACTTATTTGGCATCACGCGCAACCCCAGAAGAAAGTCGAGAACATGCGGGTTCACTTTCTTGGCTTGAAGAAACGCCGAGCGGGCAGGCAGAGAATCTCCATAGAGTGCGAATGCGCACAAAAGACGCGCGTAGCTAAACGTCGTGGACGTGTCGCTCTCATACATTTTCAACAACCGGTCAAGCGCCTCAAAATCCTGCTTGTCCTGCAGCGCTTTAAGCAAAAGATAGCGCATCGAGAGCGGATCTTTCTCATTCAATTCGAGCGATTCAAAGAGCGTCGAAATGGCGCGATCGTGATCCCCCATATCCCACAGCACTTGCGCGAGCGCCGCACGCGCCTGCATATAGGCACGCGTCTGCGGCAGTTGCCCAAAGCGGCCGAGCCATGATTCGCGCTTCTCTTCAAACAGGCGATCGCCCGCCTGAAGCGCCTCTTCCAGATACGATCTCACCTTTTCAGGGTCATCCCCCGCCTCCTGTGCGAGCACAAGCCAAGCCTCGACGCACTCGCGCGACAGTTCAAGCGCAGCATGGGCAACTGCGATGCGTCCCGCGCGGTCAGACTGTGCAGGGATCTCTTGAAGTTTATCGATGGCTTTTGACAAGCGTTTGGTCATCTCGTCATAGGTTAAGGTCATTTGTGTCGGTTCCAAATCTTCGTCTCCCCTGACATATCGTTTCTCTTCATCATAGCGAAATGGCAGATGCAGGGCAAAGCCCACGCCGCATCTGCCAAACCCTAATCCTCTGTCATTCCCATTTCTTCTCGCCACGCCGTCTCTTCACGCTCAAGCGTTTCAAGCGCCTCCGCGCGCGCTTCAGGTTCGAGTCCCAACGCGTGGATCTTTCTTCGAATGTCCTCTTCTAACTCTTGCATGAGCGCGTACCCGTCAAACCCCACGTTGTACGCATCTTTGGAGAGAGATCCCAACATTTGGTGCATGATAACAAGCAAGTCGTCGCGCATCTCTAGCAGTCGATCCCGCGTTTCATGCGGCATTTCATCAACCTGGCGACCGATATAGTGTTCCGCAAAAGCTTGGTGGCGTGCCTCATCTCCAATGATGCGAACGGATAACTTGCCAAAAAGCGTATCAGGGAACTGCTTGCGAAACATTCCATAAAAGTTTTTGGCGAATAAATCACTGATGAGAATGCCAAAAAGCCAATCCAGTCGGTGCCGCGACTTTAAAAGTCGGTGGTGATAGCGAAACATCTCGCGCAGTTCACGCAGTTCGAGGGGTCTTCGATCGAGCAGTTTGTAGACGCGCGTCAGCATTTCAAAATGGCGCGCTTCATCGAGCATAAATGTCGTGATGTAAAGCTGAGCGCTGGTCTCTCTCGCCGCCGCAAAATGCGCAAGCACCGTCGACGCGCCAAGCATTGCCGTCTGTTCGCCAAGGTACACTGGCGTCAACACACGCGCAAACGAGGTCGCCTCAGACGCGTCAAACCGTGTTGGCAACGTCCAATCAAACTCGTCTGCAGACCACTGACCCTTTACTCCCTTTTGAAATAGGGACAGAATCGGATCATCTGGCGCTAAATCAGGATAAATTTGCATCCCTGTGGTCCTCCACCCGGAAACCGTCGCCACGCATACGCTCTACGTAGCTCATCAACTTGAGAATAGCGCATTCCAGGACTTGGGGCAACCGGACACCTGTTTCAGCCTGTAATGCGCGTTTTGCGATCATCAGGCTGACGCGCGCTACGCTCTGCACTTTTTGGCAGTCGCGACACGCGAGTCGGACGAATTTCGCGTTCACGCCGCACATCCGCGAGATTCCAGAGATGCGCGCCAATAATTAGCCAGGCAAACAAAAGCCACCCCCACGCAAAGTACGCACTCGGCTGAAAACCTGTAACGTGAAGGCGGGGAGCCGCCATGATGACGATGCCAATACTGATGATAAAAAGGATCAAAGAGCCAGCTTTTCCTGTCGGTCTCGTGATTTTCACTTTGTGTTTCCCTCCACCTCTTTACAGACAAGCTCACCCTTGACTCTATGAAGGATTGCCAAGCGATATTCGTCTCGGGGATGCACCTGTATAAGATTGTCACGGGCGACAGACACTAAAAGGGCATTCGAACAGCGAGGAGGAAGATGATGGATATGCAAATGGGCCAGGGAATGAATCCCGAATCCTACATCGACGATTTCAGCAAGTGGAAAGAGTGGCTTGGGGATCGAGTCAATCAGGCGCACGCTGTAGGCATGTCGGATCAACAGCTTGAAGAAGCAGCCGTTCGCATGGGCTCTTATCTGGCGGAAAAGGTTGACCCTGCTAATCCACAAGAAAGGCTCCTTGCGCAAATGTGGAATGTTTCACCAAAGGAAGATCAACGGGTGCTTGCGAGAACAATGATCAATCTCGTCTCAAAGGACCAACAAACGAGACACTAGTCGTGTCGTTTTTCAAGCGCTGCCATCGCTCAAGACGATCAAAAGGCGTCCCCCTTCCCTGATATTGACGGAAAGAGGGACCCCAGCCTGATCGATCACGCGCGAAAAAAAGACGCCCGTCATCCGTGTTGTCCAGGGATGTGGGCGTTTTTTTCGCGAACAGTTAAATTTCGACAGACTGTCCAGGTTCGAGGATGTATGCGTGAATGCCATGCCGCTCGACAGCGTGTCCAAACGCCTGTCCATCCTGCGCGATGAGCGGGAAGGTGTTGTAGTGTACAGGCAAGACAGCCTTCGGATGAAGCCAGGTCGCCGCCACCACCGCGTCTTCGGGTCCCATGGTAAAGTTGTCTCCGATGGGAAGCACGGCAAGGTCAATCTCATTCATGTCACCGATCAGCTTCATATCGCCAAACAGCGCAGTGTCACCCGCGTGATAGAGTGTCTTTCCGTCAGCAGTGAGCAGGATCCCCGCCGGATTGCCGCCGTAAAGGATGCCGTCTGGCGTTTCGATGCCTGCCCCGTGAAACGCGAGGGTGTACTTCACTCTCCCAAAATCGAACGTGTGCGAACCGCCCAAATGCATCGGATGAACCTGGATGCCTTGCCCCATCAACCAGGCGGCGAGTTCAAACACGGCTACGACCTGCGCGCCTGTCCGCTTCGCGATTGCCACCGTGTCGCCCACGTGATCGCTGTGCGCGTGCGTCAAGAGGATGACGTCTGCCTCGACCTCCTCCGCAGTAACCGACGCGGTGCCGTTTCCAGTAAGAAAGGGGTCGAATAGAATGCGATGGTTTTCCGTTTCGACAAGAAGTGCTGCGTGACCTAAAAAGGTGACTTTCATTCGAGTACCTCCGTATTTGATTTAGTCAGTTTTGAATGACGAGGCTTAGCGCGTTACCGACACATCCAAAAAGAGATCACCGAGAACCTTCTGCACATCCTGCATGAGAACGCTCAATTGATACTCTGCCTGAAGATATTCGCGCACTGGCTGATGCATCTGCAGAATCTCATACAGCTTATGTAACCCTTCTTGCTCTTCTGCTGTCGGCTCCTGTCCGAGAATGCGTTTTTGCTCGAATTGAAGCTGCTTCAAATGAAAGTCATTCAACATCTCTTTCGCTTTTTCATCCGGTTCGATCTTTTCTTTCGCCGCTTTCATCGCACGAAACCCTTCCGATTCACGGATCGCGCGGGCAAGCTCGTGTGCGCAGTCGTACGGATTCACGGGCATCCTCCTTATGAGATGGATTCAACCCCATTATACACCACCGCATACTACACGCGATCCCGTGGACCCCCACATTCGCCGCGCCCTATTCGTCCGTCGCAGCCGCCTCGCCCTGTCCACTGAGGAAACGCCTCACGCCAGTTGGATTCTCACTCGAATCCTGGTCGAACACAGGCCCCTCACCCAAACGCCCTTCACTCATGAGGCGCATCTCTTCCATGTGTCTCAATCGTTCATCCAGACGAGGGTTCGTCAAACTGATCTCTTCGAGCGGCTCGACGTCACTGTTTGGCGGTTGATCCCCGTACCCAAGTTCCAGCAGTTCTTCCTTTGAGATGCGGTCGAGCACTGCGACAAACGAATCGACCACACCCCGGTCAAACTGCGTGCCGCCTCCCTCCAGCAGCCTTCGTTTCGCCTCAGCAATCGGCATACCCTTGCGGTAGATGCGGTTTGACACCATCGCGTCAAACGCATCCGCGACGCTGACGATGCGCGCGATGAGCGGAATTTGTTCCCCCTGCAACCCGTCCGGATAGCCGCGACCGATCATCCACTCGTGATGAGAGCGCACCGCGTGAAGAATCGTATCACTCGCGACTGCGTCCAGAAGCATTTGATGACCAATCTCCGGATGCATCTTCATCTGGGCCCACTCGTCGTCCTCTAATTTCCCCGGTTTCAAAAGCACCGAGTCAGGCACCGAAATCTTCCCCACGTCGTGCAATAGACCGCTGAAATAGACCTCTTTCTCATCCGGAAAGCCGCCGACCTCCGCCGCGATCACCTTTGTCAGTCCAGCAACTCGCCGTGAGTGCCCCGCCGTAAACGGATCGCGCTTATCCACCGCCATCGCCATCGTCCGAATCGTCGCCTCATACTGCTCCTCAAGTCGATGTGCATAGTTCTCGATCGTCTTCGCGTCTTTGATCTGGCGGTTCAGCATCGCACGGATGAAAAAGAAAAGCGCAAACGGCACCACCGTCGACCAAATCCCGTATTTCGCGTAAAGCAGCGCCCACACCACGCCGAGAAAGGAGAGCGACAGTTCCGGCGCCCAGATATTCAAGATGTGTTTTTTGAAGCGCTCCACTACTCCGTCTTTATTCAGTGAATATATTACAACGAAAAAAATGATATAATGCACAACAAGGTATACACATGCAGCGGCAATTGCAAACACTGCCCGATAGCTTGGATTACCAGCCGAGAGATTCCAAACATCATTCGCCATGTATCCACTCACACACACATTGAAAATATTTAAAAAGAAGTACCCCTTCCTCATCACATCGGTGATAACCAATAAAATTTGCTCAAAGGTTTTTATTAATATAAACGGAAAAATACCAAGTTGAAGAATAACAAAAATATTTAACATTCCAGTAAGACTTAACATAAAACCATTGCTATTGAATGTAGGGCTAATTCTCATCAACAACGTGATCGCAAAAAACGCAGCTGTCCAATACATGACGTGAAGCTCATTCGTATAGTTCAAACCATTATAGATCATGTAAAGTGAAATAATTGTACTAAAAACTGTAAGCACAGTCCGGAAACTAAGGCGCATCCAATTTTCACAACCTCTTGTTCTCATAAAATAGTGGCTTACCCATCACTCTTTGCAAAAGCATGCCAATGGACAATGCGATCAAAAAATCGCCAACACTGTAGATTGCTCTGTAGGGAACACTCATATAAAAAATATCTGCAAAATAAGGAAACACTGTTTTTCCCGTAAGAAATTGGTGCCACTGCGTATGTTGCTGAAGCAAATCAACTGTCAGTTTGTTCATCGCTGCAACGTGAATGGTGGGCATTGCACCGCCGTTCAGCCAGATCTCAATTGCGTTCATCGCAACGCCAACCAGTGCAAACCGCAGCTCCACGATCTTGTAATTCAAATACAGAAACAACAGAGCCACCGCGTATGATAGATCAACCAAGGCGATCTTCAGCACAGGAAACACAAAAGAAACGAGTTGCAAACCAATAGAGACAAGCAGCAACCGTTTCCACACGAAATTCGGGAGGATCAACTCCCTGCCACCCCGGATAAATGCAAAGATTACCGCGAGTCCAATGACGATCAGTTGCAATGGCGCACCCCTTATAAGAAAACACCTCACAATCTCGAGAGGTGTTTTGGTGTTGCATTAAATAACATATGAATCCGCTGAGGCCACCAAAACGAGGGCGACAACTGTTGCTGCCGCGATCAATTTCTTTTTCATGGTGGAAAACTCTCCTTCCTTCTGGGGCAAAACCTGAAAATGTACTGCACCCCACAAAGAAGGATGGATGCGCTATAAGCTCCGCGACCGCCCAAGCGCCCATGTTACAGACGGTGCATCAACGAACCTCAGCGTAACTGCAATGCTAGATTACTATATTCGTTGAGCGAATACCATACATTTTTGTCCTCAAGCCGACAAAAATGATGGAAAACTTACGTAAAACCGCCTAAATCGACGCAATAAGCGTTTAGCATCAATTCCAGGTCACAACTCCTGTACTTGTGTTATAGGTGCCGATCCCTAAATTGCTTTTCAAGTCAACGATGACGGTCTTAAATCCAGTAATTTGTATCATTCCGGCTCTTGGTATTGCAGTACTCTTCAAAGCCAGATTATTACTTAGATCAAAAACCAATAATACACCTGTTGTCGGATTTTCGACTTCGTTTCCAGACCAGACAGTCCAATGTACTCGATCTGTATAAACCTCGGACGATAGATTGTACGGGGCTACAACCGCTGCATTAGGTAAAGGCATCTGATTTGATGAAACAAGTGAATAAATAGGATTCGCAAGTGAAGAAGGCAATTTCGGATCTGCTATAGCAGGAGTGTATCCCCTACCGCCAGTATCCTTACTATAACGACTTTCACACACAAAGCATCACCGATTTTTTCATCGTTCTGGTCTGACCAGCCCCTACGCCCCATCCTCACCGTCCCGCCTCGCGATAGCGCGCCATTTGGTGCATAATAGGGAAAAAGCTCCTCCATCTCAGTTCGTTCGCGAAAGGCGGTCACCTTTATGTCAGCATCGAGCATCGATGCGCTTTCCATAAACACCATACGAACCCTTTCCATCGATAGCGTGGAAAAAGCAAACAGCGGCCACCCTGGTCTGCCCATGGGCTCCGCGCCGATGGCCTATGTGTTGTGGACGCAGTTTCTAAAGCACAACCCCGCAGACGCGGCGTGGCCCAATCGCGACAGGTTCGTGCTCTCGGCAGGCCACGGCTCCATGCTTCTCTATAGCTTGCTTCATTTATTTGGCTATGGGCTCACGCGTGAAGACCTGATGCAGTTCCGGCAGTGGGGCAGCAAGACGCCTGGCCACCCGGAATTCGGTCACACGCGCGGCGTCGAAACGACAACCGGACCGCTTGGGCAAGGCATCGCAAATGCCGTCGGCTTTGCGATGGCAGAGCGCTTTCTCGCAGCCCGCTACAATCGCCCTGAACACGAGATCATCGATCACATGACTTACGCACTCGTCGGCGACGGCGACCTCATGGAGGGCATCTCCTACGAAGCCATGTCGTTTGCCGGGCATCAGAAACTCGGCAAACTGGTCGTGCTCTACGATTCCAACGACATTTCTCTTGACGGACCAACCGACATGGCGTTCACCGAAAACATAAAACTCCGCGCCGAAGCCGCAGGCTGGCACTACCTCCGCGTGGAAAACGGCGATGACGATCTCGACGCCATCGCGCGCGCCATCGCGGCGGCCAAAAACGATCCTCGTCCTTCCCTGCTCGAGATCCGTACAACAATTGGCTACGGCAGCCCAGGTCGCCAGGGCACCTCCAAAGCGCACGGCAGCCCGCTTGGCGCGGAAGAAACAGCCCTCGCCAAAAGATTTTATCAGTGGAACGGGCAAGAGACGCATTTTGTGCCAGCCGAAGTGACCGCGCATTTTCAATCCATCGCAAAGCGCGGCGCAGAGGCGCAGGTCGCGTGGGAGGCACGCCTTGCCGCATACGAAAAGGCCAACCCCGAACTCGCGGCTGAATTAAAACTCACATTGTCAGGCAAACTTCCCGCCAACTGGGACGCCGACCTGCCCACGTACGCCGCGGATGCGAGCGGTTATGCGACACGCCAGATTTCTGGCGCCGCGCTAAACGTCATCGCAAAGCGCGTTCCCACACTTTTTGGCGGTTCGGCGGATCTTGCCGGATCGAACGAGACGACGATGAAAGCCGAGTCTGTGTACAGCGCCGCGAACCCCGCCGGGCGAAACGTCTGGTTTGGCGTGCGTGAGCACGCGATGGGCGCGATTCTAAACGGCCTCGCACTGCACGGCGGAATCCATCCCTACGGCGGGACATTCCTCGTGTTTTCTGACTACTTGCGCCCGTCGATCCGACTCGCCGCACTGATGAAACTGCCCGTCATCTACGTCTTTACGCACGACAGCATCGGTGTTGGCGAGGATGGACCGACACACCAGCCCATCGAACAGATCGCAGCGCTTCGGCTCATCCCAAACCTCTTGCTAATCCGCCCCGCAGACGCCAACGAAACAGTCGCCGCGTGGCATTATGCCATGGCGCACCGCGATCGACCGGTCGCGCTCGCGCTCACGCGACAAAAACTGCCAGTTTACGCCGGTTCTGATCAACGCGCGCGAGACGGTGTCGCACGCGGCGCCTACATCCTCAAAAATGAGACAGCGACACTACAGGTCCTTCTCATCGCGAGTGGCTCCGAGGTCGCGCTTGCGATGGACGCGCAGAAAACGCTTGAGGCAGAAGGCATCGGGGCGCGCGTCGTCAGCATTCCTTGCCCGCAACTCTTTCTCGAACAGAACGCCTCCTACCAGGAAGAGGTACTTCCTTCTGCAATCCGCGCGCGCGTCGTCATCGAGATGGCCCATCCCGCCGGACTCGCATCCTTTAAAAAGGATCACGGTGTCTCCATCGGCATCGACCACTTTGGCGCCTCCGCCCCGGCTGCGGTGCTCATGGAGAAGTTCGGTTTTACGGCAGAACACGTCGTTTCGGCTGCGAAAACATCTTTACAGGAGGCGACCCGCGCGTGACGACACTGCACGAGCTTCACAAGCTGGGACAGAGCGCATGGCTTGACTACATTCGATCAGACTTGTTTACAACAGGTGAAATGAGCGCACTGCTTGAGCGCGGCGTGCGCGGGATGACGTCAAATCCCACGATCTTCGAGCAGGCGATCGGCCACAGCGACCTCTACCGCGCTAAAATAAGCGCATTGGCAAGCCGCGGAAAGAGTGCGCAAGAGATCTATGACGCGCTTGTCTTTGCTGACATCAAGGCGGCGGCGCAAAGCCTGCTCCCGCTCTACGAAGCGACCGATGGTGAGGATGGCTATGTCAGCCTGGAAGTTCCGCCCGCATTTTGTGACAATCACAACCAAACAGAGGCAGAGGCACATCGCCTTGTGCAACTGTTGAACCTTCCGAATCTCATGATCAAGGTCCCAGCGACGCCAGAAGGGCTTGTCGCGTTTGAGAACCTGACCGCAGACGGCGTCTCGGTCAACGTGACGCTGATGTTTACACTAAGCGACTATGAGGATGTCGCAAACGCGTACCTGTGCGGACTTTCGCGCAGACTCAAAAACGGCCAGGCGCTGCGCACTGTTTCATCCGTCGCCAGCGTTTTTGTCAGCCGCATCGACGCGGCAGTCGAGAGCCTCAAGGGCGATGCCCTGCCGGACTTGCTCAAAGGGAGCGTCGCCATCGCTAACGCGCAGCGCATCTACCAATCGTTTCAGGAAATCTTTGAGGGCGATGCATTTGCAGAACTACGCGCCAACAGCGCGCGACCTCAACGGCCGCTCTTTGCATCGACAGGCACAAAAAATGCCGCTTATCGGGACGTTCTCTACGTCGAAACGCTGATCGGGCCGCACACCGTGAACACGATGCCGCCTGCCACCCTGCGCGCATTTCTCGATCACGGTGTCGTCAAGCGAACGCTGGATGAAAACCCCGCACATACGAAAGAGATTCTCGACGCGTGTGCCAGTGCCTCGATCGATCTTGACGCGATCGGTCGCGATCTCAAGAAAAAAGGGCTTGATGCGTTTACTAAGTCTTTTGACTCTCTTATGGAGACCATCGAGACAGCGCGCACCTCATCCCTCTCTTGACATAAATGAACATCGCCACCTGAATGGCCACCTGCGACAAAAAGCCCAGATCGAAATGCGATCTGGGCTTTTGTGAGAGAAGTGAAGGGATGGGCTACGCGACCGATGCACCCGCTTTTGCGGTGGAGCGGCCAATCGCCGAGAAAAGACCGTAGAGGATCGCGGCCACCACGAAGCTTACATAATAAGAGATGTCACCGATATGCGGATACTTGGCGGCGATAAAACCTACATACATCGCCTGATTGAAAAATGGGACAGAAGCGAGAAACCCAAGGATAAATGCCCAGAGCCCCGCACCAAGCGCCCGCTGCTTCGAGTAAAAAGACGACACGTTGTCATCGCCGCGGCGATAAAGAAAATAATCCATGAGGATGACCGCGACCCACGGGCTGACCCAATAGGATAGGACGTAGAGGAAGTTGCTATAGTTCGTGTAGTATCCGCTGCGGCCACCGATATAGGAAAGAATTCCCCCGAGCACGCCAATAAAGAGTGTGACAATCCAGCGTTTAGGCGCAATCGCTTTTAGCCACTGCGTGTCAATGGCGAGTAGTGACAGAGAACCCGAGTAGATGTTGAGCACGTTCGCTGTAATGGTCCCAAGAATGATCGCGAACATCGTGATCACGACAAGGGCGTGCGGCATGAGTCCTGAGACCAAGTCAGTCGGAACTGCGATACTTTTCACAGAGGCGAGTGCCGCCCCGAGAAGTTCAAGCCAAATGCAAGGAATGGTGTTTCCAAGAAATGCGGCCCAAAATGCGCTCGATCTTTTCGTCCCTTTTGGCAAGTAGCGGCTATAGTCAGAAGAGTACGTCATCCACCCCATGATATAAGAGAGTGACGCGCCGACCGATAGAATAAAGGAACCAGCTGTGCCACTGAACAATGGCGCTTTCACATTTTCTGCAATGTTAAGGTTGATATGACCGAAAGCATAGAACGTTACGATTAAGAAAACTGCGGCAAGAATAAGTGCGGATACTTTTTCAATCCAATGGATCATGTTATGGCCATAGATGCTGACTGCCGCCTGAAGCACAATCATAATCAGAAGGTTTGGCACAAAGCCAATCGGCAAAAGCCACTGCAAGGCGTAAACGCCAAGCACGGTATTCACAGCATACCAGCCGACACCTGCGGCAAAGTTGATAATGGATGGGAGAAAATTGCCGTAAAACCCAAACGCGCCGCGCGACTGAATCAACTGTGGAACACCCCAACGGTATCCAAATGTCGTCAAGAGACCCACAACGACTGCGCCGAGCACTGTACCGACCGCTATAGCCCAAAACGCCTGAGAGAGACTCATTCCGAACAACCCGACCGATAGCACCCCGACGGTGAGTGTCGCAAACTCCAGGTTCGCACTGAACCAAAGCGTAAACAGGCTGCGCGGTTTTCCGTGACGCTCATTTTGCGAAATTGGTTCAATCCCATGCGGTTCAACATGAAGAACCTCGTCACCGTAATACTCTGACGTCAATGTCGACATAACAGCCTCCCCTTCGTATCGATGCCTCTCTTTTCATCTTACGTAACTCTGCGTAAGAGTCAAGCAAAAACCCGAACGAACTAATCTAAAACACAATTTAATGTTCGCCTTTTTCCATTTTTCACGAAATCGTCGCACACAAGAGCTTGTTAGTCTGTACTAACATAGACCATTAGGTTATAGTAATAACCGAACGTGATCCACAGCGAAGACAAACACAGGGGGGCGTCACGTGCTAGGATCATTCTTGATTTTTTTTCGCGAAGCATTTGAGGCGTCCATGATTTGTTCGATCATGTTCGCCTACTTGCGCCAAATCAACCGGCGTGATCGCTTCCGCGACGTCCTGATTGGAGTCTTTGCGGCAATCATCCTATCTATAGGTGTTGGCATCGCCATTTTTCTCACGATTCACGATTATGCCGGGACAGCGCTTCAGACGAAAATCGAGAGCTTCACCTATCTCATTGCCGCATTGATTCTCACGTACATGACGTTTTGGATGAAAAAACAGAGCCGTTTTCTAAAGCGGGACATTGAGCAAAAAATGTCCGCCGCCTTTCAGCATGGCATGATGTGGTCTATCTCACTCGTCGCATTCATCACCGTGGGGCGAGAAGGGATTGAAACGGTTGTCTTTATGATTGCCATCGCGTTTCAAACCAAACCAATCCTGCTCATAAGCGGGGCAACGCTTGGACTTTTCGCGGGCCTCTCTCTTAGCTATCTCATTTATGTGGCAGGGCGAAGAATCAACATGCGTCACTTTTTTACAACCATGGGCACTCTGCTCATGCTGTTTGGCGCAGGACTCCTGTCAAATGCCGTTGAGGATTGGCAGCAGTTGGGGTGGATCCCCCTTGGCGTTCACCCACTGTGGAACACCTCGTCCTGGATCAATGAAAACTCGACGTTTGGAGATATCCTGCACTCCTTTTTTGGTTACGCCGCCAATCCTTCCGCGCTTCAGGTTGCCATCTATCTCGTCTACTTGGCAGTGATGGTTTATGCCTACCTGCGCAAAGGATCAAGTAAATCCAAGTTGACAGTCACACCTTCCTAAGATCAAAAAATGCGTATGAAGTTCCTTCCCTTGGCAACGCTACCTTTCAGGGGGTGGTTGCAGTGCCAAGCGCAATCCGATGTGTAGTCGATGAGTGTGTTTACAATGAAAAGCTTCATTGTACGGCAGCGTCGATTCTCGTCAAAAAAATTGGCAATGGAATCGTGGGCACAGAGCGCGGAACGTGTTGTGACACCTTCTCGTATCGGTCCCCAGATCACAAGCCGGACCATTCCTGACACGAGAAGACAGCCTCCGAGAAAATTCTCAGGGCTGTCTTCTGTCATCTTTATATACCACTTTAGCCTTTTACTTTCGGTTGCAGCAAACGCGCGAGAATGTGAAGAATGACCACGAGGAAGATCAGCAATAAAGCTGCCGTGTACGCCAATTGATGCGCGGATGCATACGGTTCATTCAAATACGTCCACACGACATACGTCAAATATCCGATCGGGTTCTTCGTCAAGTGGAGGGTCGGGTTAAAATTCGACCAGCCGGCCGTGTAGATGAGCGGCGCCGTTTCTCCGAGCCCGATCGAGACGGCAAGAAGCAGGCCTGTCACAATACCTGGTGTCGCGGGGCGCATCACTACGGTTCGCAGCGCTGAAAAGGGTGTGAGTCCAAGCGCCAGAGCGCCTTCGTAGTAACTCTTTGGAACCTGACGTATGCTCGCCTCTGTCATCCGCACGATATAAGGAAGTGTCAGAATGGACAGACTGATCGAGCCGGCGAGAACTGAAAAGCCCCAGCCAAACGTCTGCACCATCATCGTATAGCCAAAGTAGCCAATGACGATCGACGGAATTCCCGCAAGCACTTCCGCGACAAAGCGAAAAACGCGCGCGACGCGATCCGACGCGAATACCGCAAGATAGATGCCGCCCAAGATGCCCACAGGACCTGCAAACAGCGTGCTAAAAAAAATGAGGTCAAGTGTCCCCAAAATCGCGTTTTGCAGCCCTCCCGTAATCCCCGACGTTTGCGTCGTGAAAAGGGAGAGGGAAATTCCCCCCGCGCCTTGTCGCACCACAGAGATCAAAATATCGAGAACGACCATCACGACAAAGAGCAAGGCGACAATCGACAGCGTCCACGCCATTCTGGACGCAAATTTTCGAGAGTAACCGCGCACCGATAGCGACGCCTGTGCGGGCGATCCCCCGTCTGTTCCTAGATTCAATGACACCGCGCGTCACATCTCCACATGCACATTTTGACGTCCCATCGATACGAGCAGCCGTGCAACCAGATTGGTAATGACTGTAATGACGAGAAGCGTAAGAGCAATAAATGCCAAGGCGTGAACCGACATCGACGTAAAATCTGTCAATGCACTGTCCAAAAGCGCCGCGATCGTTGAGGCCATGGTCGAGATTGGGCTGTATAAATTGTAGGGAAGATAGTTGGCCGCATCGCCGCTCACCATCAACACGGCCATCGTCTCGCCGAGCGCTCTGCCAAGACCGAGCACGATCGCCCCAAAAATCCCCCGTTTTACAAACGGATAGGCTACAAAGCGAACGGATTCAAAGCTGGTGAGCCCGAGCGCGTGCGCACCTTCGAGCGAGAGAGCCGGAACCTGCATCAGCAAGTCGCGCGCCGTCGCTGTGATGATAGGGACAATCATAATCGCAAGCACGAGCCCACTCGTCAAAAGACCAAAGCCCGTTCCCACAGGCCCCGCCAAAAAAGGCATTGTGTGTCCGAGTCGCGTCAAGAGCGGACCAAGTTTGAATTCGATGAAGGGAGAGAGCGTTTCGACACCCCACAGACCGTATACCACACTCGGGATACCCGCCAGAAGTTCGAGCAATGGCGAGAGAACCCGTTGAATCGGCTTCGGCACTTTGTAAACCAAGGCGAACGCGGTCATCAGCGCGAAGGGAACGCCGATGAGCAAGGCAATCAGGGATGAGCCAAGCGTCCCCACAATAAATGGAAGAATGCCAAAACTCGCGCCTGGCGCCGCCTGCACGCCATTATGCACAATCGGGTTATTCGCGTACATGTTGCCCATGTTCCATGTGATGCCCGTAAAAAAGGAAAAACCCTGATAACGAATCGCCGGTATCGCATCGTGAATCAATACGATAAGAATGAACAAGAGAATAAGGAAGGGACTACTGGCCATAACGCCAGTAGTCACCCGGAAGATAGGAGATAAAAAACGCTCCCGTTTCACTCGATGACCCCTTACCCGTGAATTTTTGCGATCTGTTTGCGGCTAAGTGGCGCGATCGAAGCTGGTAGCGGCAGGAAGTGAACCTTATCCATAAACACTGCCTTGTTGCCGCCTTGCGGACTGATCGCCCACGACAAGAGGTTCTTCACGGCAGCTGCCGTCGCCGGATTTGCCTGCTTCTCGTTGATAATCGCATACTCATAGTTGATGATTGGATACGAGTTTGCGCCTGGTGCGTAGATCAGCGAGATTCGCTCGTCCGCAGGTGTCTTGCCGATCATCATGCCTGCAGCGGAAGCGATCGTGCTTGGGTTTGGAAGCAAGAAGCGACCCGCGCGGTTTTGAAGTGCCGCCTCACCCAATCCAGCCTTAAGACCGTTGTTGAGCCAGCTGATCCCTACGTACGCGATGCTGCCAGGCGTTTTGCTTGCAAGTGCCACGACACCGTTGTTGCCGTTTGCACCAAGCGCACCTTTAATCGACGGCCAGCTGACGCTCGTTCCGTACTGAACAGAATTTGCCCATGCAGCATTTGTATCCGTCATGAATTGCGTAAAGAGAAATGTGTCTCCGCTGCCGTCCGTACGGTGAATCGGCACAATCATCCAGTGCGGAAGCTTTACGCCCTTGTTGAGGGATTGAATCTGCGGCGCATTCCAGTAGCGAATCTTGCCGAGATAGATCTGTGCAATGACGTTGCCTGTCAGGTGGAGATGTACGCCTTTTTTAACGCCCGGAATGTTATACATGATCTGTTGCGCAGAGATGGCCATGGGAATGTTGAGCATCCCAGGGTGTTGCGCCAGCAGTTGATTACTCATATACGCGTCGGATGCGCCAATCTGTACAGTGCCGTCAGAAGCTTGCGAAATCCCTACGCCGCTTCCCGTACCGGCAGTTGTCAGCAGCACTTTCGAATTCACATGTTTATAAACAGGTACCCAGAGTTGAAAAAGTGGCCAAAGCAGTGTGGATCCGGTCTCTTGAAGGTGGACAACAGGTCCGCTCGCGTGTTTTACACTGTGCTTTACGACATTCGTTTTTGCAAACGCCTGCCCTGCACTACCCATCATCATGGCTCCAACCGTAAGCGCACTCGCAATCGCGTACGCCTTTTGCTTCCAATTCTTTTTCAATTTGACAACCCCCGAAACGTGGATTCATAGTTTGCGTCACGCAAATCTATGATTTCATCCTACTTTGCTCACGTAAAGCTACGATGTGATCCACGTAAAGGAATCGTTAACATACGTTAGCGATTTGTGTAATTCTAACCAGCCCGCAAAAAATCGCTCAGTCGATTTCAGCTTACATGCTCTTCTACATATACCTTTGTCCGCTCGTCTTTTGGCGCCGTAAAAAGCTCCATCGTGTCGCCCCACTCGATGAGCTCCCCCGCCTCCATAAAGGCCGTGTGATGCGCCACCCGTTTGGCCTGTGCCAAGTTATGCGTCACGAGCACCAGGGTCATCCGCTCGGCAAGACGCACAAACAGCGATTCAAGCAGACGCGTCGATTTAGGATCTAGCGCCGACGCCGGTTCATCAAGCAAGAGGATCTTCGGTTCAACCGCAAGCGCGCGCGCCAGACAGAGACGCTGCTGTTGTCCACCCGACAAACTGGAAGGCGACTGATGGAGCCGATCTTTAATCTCGTGGAGCAATCCCACTTCATCGAGCATTTCTTCCGCGATTTCGTTCCGCCGTTTTTTCGGAATCCCAAAGAGTCTAAGCGCAAGCGTCACATTGTCAAGAATGGACATAGGAAAGGGGTTGGGGCGTTGAAAGAGCATACCGACAGATTTGCGGAATGTCTCCACATCTTTGAGACTGCGCACGTCCTGCCCAAGAATCTGCACGGTTCCTTCATGCCTGAACCCAGGCGTTGCATAGCTCATTCTGTTGAGCGTCCGAAGAAGTGTCGTCTTGCCGCAACCTGAAGGTCCAATCAACGCAGTAATCTGGTTGGACGGAATTTTTAGCGTAACTTCATTCAAAACGCGTTTGCTTCCATAAAATGCGGTGAGTCGGTCCACATGGATGATCGGTTCATGAGCGTCTCGCACAACATCAAGCGTTTGCGATCGAGCGACTGTAGACACCGCGCCCACAGAATACGAGCGCATGTCGCTCATGAGTGAAACGTCGTTTCCCACGCAAGTTCCTCCTTAAAGGGGTGAATACTAAAACTATAGCAATTGATTGTAAAGATGGCGTAAAGATTCTCCATAGAATTGTATCTATACCATTCTTTTTTGATCCGACGGAATCATTTTGGCGAGTCGATACCCCCGATGATGCACCGTTTCAATCTCATGCGAACGCATGGCCACAGCGTCAAACTTCTGTCGAAGCAAAGAGATCTGCATCGCAAGCAAATGGTGATGCACAATCTTCCCCCACGCCGCGAGCATCAGCTCTTCCCGCAAGACGACCGATCCCGGTTTTTGAAAAAGCGCTTTCAACACCTGGACCTGCACAGGTGTAAGGCGAATTTCATAGCGGTCGATGAGACACTCCCGTTCATTGACACGCAGCTTCATATTGCCCAATCGCATTTCTCCATCCCGCGGCTCAAAAGGCCTGTTCACGCGATGCCGACACTGGCTCAGGGCCTGAATCCGCAAAACCATTTCGCGAACATGCACAGGTTTTGTCACACAGTCATCTGCACCCAATTCGAGTGAAAGGATCCGCTCCATCGCGTCGTCCATCTCACTCAGCATTAAAATCGGCACGTGAAGCTGCGCTGTGCGCACGCGTTTTAGCAGTTCAATTCCATTCATACTCGGCAAGTTGCTATCGATGACAAGCACGTCAAAGCGCGTCCGATCAACCATAAGGCGAGAAAGCGCGTCTTCACCGTCACTTGAAAACTCTGTCGCAAATCCCTCTTCATGAAGTGCAAAATAAAGCTTGTTGTATAATCTTTCATCTCGGTCTGCAAACAGGATTCGGTTCATCGAGAGCTGCCTCCATAAAACACCCATGATTTAACGTCATCATAGATCGGCCGTGTTAACGCTTTACAGTCGTATCTTGAAGATTTTGTAAAGAACAGCGTAAATCGCTCCAAAAAAAACACGCCTTTTATCAAGGCGCCAAAACACGTTTCTTTAACGAGTGAATCCATACCCAGCTCGACCATTTCTTAGAGAAGGCCGGATAGGTCAAAAAGCTTTTTTCAGAGAAACTTCCTTGTCGTTTTTCTCCCGTCATACGAAAAAACAACCGCTCTCCCTTCCAAAACGCTCTCCAAGTGCACGGTGCGTCCCCAAAGTTTATAGACGGAGGGCAGCGTTTTCTCTGTGTACTTCACGTCCAACTCGTTCCCTTCGTACGCGTGAAGCAAGTACAACTCGCCTGTGAGCTGATAGTCGCCGTCCACCACGTGCAGAAGTGGATATCCTCCGTTAATTCTTGATTTCCAGATCTTATCGCGAACCTTCTCCCAGTCAGTCTCGACGATCCGCCACTCATTCCCGACCTTTTGATAAAGATAGAGATCAAGTTCCTTGACCAGTTCCTCCGTGAGGTAGTTGCGAATAAAGGAGGTGTCAGATTCCATCTCCCGCACCTCAAACATTTTCTCTCTGCCCTGCCCCTCGCGAACACCAAGGCGCTCTTTCATTTCCTTTGACGGGTGATCATAGCGCTTCTCAATGTCTTCCCAAATCTTCAGACCGATCAGATACGGATTGACTGAAGTCTTTGAAGGGAGAACCACGCCCGCATGCGTACGCGCAAAATCGAGCGACTCACCGTCTGTCAACTCAAGTTCTCGCATGATACGCAAGTGCCAATACGTCGCCCAACCTTCGTTTCGCAAAGTTGCCTTCTTGGATTGTCCAATTTTCACTGATGAATGTTCACTTCATGGTAAAATTGACGTGTATGATGAATGGATTTTAGGGAGCGCATATCATGTCATCAAAACGAATCACAATTCAAGACGTCGCCCGCGCCGCAAATGTATCCGTAACGACCGTCTCCCGATTTTTAAACGCTCGCTATGAGGCGATGAGCAAAGAGACAAAACTGCGAATCGAGCAAGTGATTGAAGAACTGAACTATCAACCGAATGCATTGGCGCAAGGTCTAAAAGGTAACCGCAGCCGAATGATCGCCATTGTTGTCGTCAAGTTGAGTTACCCTTTTTGTGTATCTCTCATTCGCGCGCTTTCCAACACACTTACACCCGCAGGGTATAACGTCGTTGTCTGCGAGACAGAGGGAGATCCCAAGCGTGAAGCCGACGTGCTAAAGACGCTGCTCGGGCAACAGATCGACGCAGTGGTGATTCAAACCAACGGGGACAATCTCGCAGAACTTGAAACCATCTCAAAGTCAGTGCCAGTTATTCTTGTCGATCGCAAATTTATGCTTTCGCACGCCACCCATGTCTTGACGGACAATTACGAGGCATCATTAGAAATGACGAATCATCTATACGCAGAAGGCTATCAAGAAGTCTTTTATATAACAGAAACCCCAAACGCCATCTCGACGCGCAGCGAACGCATGCAAGGTTATCTCGATAGTTCATTGCGCTGCCACCGCCCCCCACATGTTGCGATCGTCCGCCGCGGCGACGACACGTCAATGCGGTTGGTCGTCGAACGCATCAAGGAAAGCGTTTCAAAAGGATCTGTTGCGCTTTATACAGCCAACGCCTTGATCTTTCACGAAATTTATCCCCTCCTGCACCATGTAGGTTGGACGGCTCCAAAGAAACTGGGGTTGGCCACATTCGATGAACCGGATTGGATCAATTTGATCTCACCCTCTCTCACGCGTGTTCGGCAGCCCGTGTCTGAGATGGGGACGTGGATTGCAAACCTGCTCCTTCAACAATTCAAGACGGGCTATGAACAGCCTGCTGAAATGCATGTCGAGATCCTTCCATCTGAACTGATCAAGGGTGAATCTACGCGTTTGGGTAGAGAAGACGGCACAGCCTCCGATACTCTTTAAAGCGAATTTGCAGAGCACCCACGCGCTCCTCTTCGGGTTCAATCCTCTCAGATGGTTCGCCGCACTTTAGAGGGCGCGCGAATGCATCCGTGTCGGCCGCAAGCAGAATCGCGCCAATCGTCGACGCATCTTCAAGCGCCTGTCGCGCTACGGGAACGCCGAATACATTCGCGCACAATTGACAGATCCACGGTTCATCAAACAGCTTCCCCGATACATACACCTGCTCTGGATATCCCGTGCTGGCAGCGAGCTGATCAATCAGCCACTTTGCATTGTAGATCATTCCATCGATCGCCGCTCTCACCAGATGAATCTTGCGATGCTCCAGATGAAGTCCAATGAACGAGGCCCTTGCTTCTTCATCCCAAAGCGGCGCCCGCTCGCCCGCCGCATACGGCAGACAGATCAAATCTTGAGGTTCCAAGTCTCCCGCCTCACGCAAGAAAGCTGCCAATTTACCATCCGCGTATCCTTCACGATCATCCCCGCACAACAGGCGCATCAGCCACTCAAGAATCACCCCGCCGCTATTGCTTGGCGCCCCGACGACAAACCGGCGGTCATCTAACCGATAGCAAAATGGACGATATTGATGATCTGTGATCTTTCGGTCAGCCCCTGATCGCACCGCCATGCTTGTCCCGACCGTCAATACCATCTTTGACGCATCTGTTACGCCAAGCGCCAAATTCGCAAGCACTCCATCCGTACTGCCAATTGAAAACAGAGTATCCTCAGAAAGACCCGCCGCCTGCAATCGGGCCTCGCGACATCCCGCTTTGCGATAGGATGTGAAGACAATTTGCGATAGTTGCGAGCGGATAATCCCAGCCAACGCAAGCGCATCCTCATGCCAACAACGGTTCTCCACATCATAGAGTCCTGTCGCCCCAGCCATCGATTCATCGATCACCCACTCGCCAAACCAGGCATGCCAGATCCACTCTTTAACCGAAACGAATCGGTGGCCCGTTTTCAACAATTGCGGCTGCGTTTCTCGCAACCAAACCAATTTGACAAGCGGGGACATCGCGTGAATCGGTGTACCTGTCACTTCATAGACCCGCTTTCCAATCGGTGACCCCCACAGCGACTCAGCCTGTCTTTTGGCGCGCGTATCCATCCAAGTCATCGCCTGGGTCAGTGGCTCCCCCGCCTCAGAAACGATCATTACACTGTGCATGGCGGCACTGAAACCAACTCGCTGCACCAAAAGGTTTTCCTTCGCCGCAGCGTGAAGCGCCGACTCGAACACCTCATGCAGCGCGTCGCGGATTTCAAACGGATCCTGCACAGCCCGCCCCGTCGCATCATGGCTCGTCGAGATTTTTTGCGCCGCTTTAAAGCGCGTCACACCCGATTGATCGACCATGAGTGTCTTGACGGATGTCGTCCCCAAGTCCAGTCCAATGATGCAAAATTTTTCATCCATAAAAGCGTTCACACCTCAGGTCATTTCGCACAAATACGCCGAGATAACCCGGCGCATTCGCATTTCATCCGATCGATTCGACACGCTCAAGCATTTGGTTTATAAGGTGATTGGATCTGCTCCAAATCGCCGAGCAAAAAAAGGTAGCAAAAAATCCCGATCAACAACACGATCCCCGCGATGAGAAAACCCAGACCAAAAGACCCCGTCCCACCCGCGATATACCCCGTGATGATCGGAGCCAAGATCCCCATTAAATTATTGAAAAAATTCATGATGCTACCAACTAAGCCCACGGTTCCTTTGGGTGCGATGATTGCAGGAATACTCCACCCGATCGGCGCCGAAAATGCGAGACCGCTCAGTGCAATGGTGATAAAGACAATCGCGACTTGTGGACTGTTCGTAAAGCCTGCTCCAGCGACTGCAAGACCTAGAATCATCCCCACAATGAGAAGCGTTTTTCGCACACGCGTGGGATTTTTTCCGCGTTTGATCAAAAAGTCAACCAACCATCCACCAATAACAATATCAGCAATGGTTGCAAAGATCCAAGGGACAATCGTGTACATACTCGACTTTAAGACAGTCATGTGCATCTGTGTCTCAAGATACCCAGGCAACCAGGTGAGCAACAGATAGAACGTATACCCATACGCGGCAAACCCGAGTGTCAATCCCCACACTTTCCGGCGGCCAAGAAGATACCCCAGATTTCGCCCGACACCTCCCGGCGCCTCTCCACTCTCTTGCGCTCCGCCTTCTACGATATAGGCACGCTCTGTCTCCGATAGTTTATTTGACTCCCCAGGATCACGATACCAAATCCAGTATGCAACCGCATACATTAGGCTCAAAATGGCAGTCATGTAAAAACCGCCGCGCCAGCCCCACTGTGTGACAGAAAGCGCCACCAACGGAACGCCGATGACGTTCGAAAATTTGGCAGCCGCATCAAACGCAGAAGTTGCCAACCCCCGCTCATGAAGCGGAAACCAGTACCCTGTCGCTTTTGCCGCTCCTGGGAATGCAGGCGCCTCTGCAGCGCCTAGCAAGATGCGGGACAAGATGATAAGACCCATGCCGCCAACGGCTGCGGTCATAAAGGTGGCGATCGACCAGATCAATGTCCCCACCCGCACCAACCATTTGACACCTATCTTATCGAGTAAAGCGCCAACCGGAATCTGAAGGATAGAATACGACCAGGCAAAAGACGAGAGTACCCATCCGAACTGGGCGCTGGACAAATGATACTCTTGCATCAGCGGTTTCGTAGCCACTGACAGGTTGGTACGGTCAAAGTAGTTGATGATAATTCCTATGCCGATAAGAAGCGCGATTCCCCATCGGAGATTTCCAACCTTCTGTTTCATGGCGACCCTCCATTCGTGATTTTTTCGAATCAAGTATAACGTTTTAGTATAACGATATACTAAAACGTTATACGCATTGTAGCACGGCTATTTTAAAAATAACAGTGCCTCTATGCATTCTATGCACTGCATGTCGATGAATGACTGCAACTCATTGTATCTTATGTGACGAGTTCATTATCGCGCCTCGTGTAGCCCTGTAACGTAGAAATCTGTTTATCGATCACGTAATTGACCCATACGCGAATGCGCGCCTTGATCGCCTCGTCTCCCGCAATTTCGTCAAGCGCCTGCATTGCAATTTTAAGATATTGAAATCCGATCTCAAGGCTTTTCGATAGCGAATCACAGCGGTTCAAGAGTTCCATCATGTTCATCAAATCGCATTCGTTGAGATCTTCCTTCTCATAGTAGCGGTGGATCACTTGTCGATCGACATCCGTTTGGCAGTTTTCATGCGCGTAGATGATCGGATAGGTTTTTTTGCGGTGTTGCAGATCCAGACTGGGCTTGTCAAGTCCCTGTTCGCGGCTTCCCCAGATCCCCACAACATCATCAAAAATTTGAAAGGCTAAACCGACATTTTCTCCAAATAAGCGACACAGCGCCAATTGTCGCTCATCCGCATTCGAACAAAATGCACCGAGGTGAGCCGCCGCCTCAAATAAGGCTGCCGTTTTTCCGGTGATTACCTCTAGGTATTGCGTCCTCGTGACATGGTTTCTGCTTTTCGTAAGTTCCAGATCAAGTTGCTGTCCATTGCATACCCTCCACATTGTGCGATTGACCGATTGAATCAGCCATGGGAGGTGTGCAGGACTCATCACATTTTTCGGATCCGCAATCGCTTCATAGACCATCGTCTGCAACACACACCCGACGTTGATCGCCTCATCTTCTCCCCACAAACTCCAAACAGAGGGACGGCCGCGGCGGATGGTGTCGCGATCCTGAATGTCGTCATAGATCAGCGAAAAACTATGGATAAACTCGATAGCCGCAGCTACAGGAAACGAGTGTTTATAATCAGGGGCAAAAAGCATGCTCGTCAAAATACACATCATCGGTCTCCCACGTTTGCCGATATTCCCAAACTCCAGTTCAGAAAAATCGAGATCGCGCCAACCGAGATGGTATTCGATCACATTGCGGATTTTGCCGTCCAAGCCCTTTTCAATCACAGACTTCATATAGGCATCCAATTCTTTCATGATTGCATCTTCGCTCAGTTGTACCTTGGCCATTTTACGTTTCAAATTATGCCATCCTCGCATCATCAGTTTGCAATCACAGAGATTTCTTCCTGAATCATTTCATGAAAGTGTCTCCATACCTCTTGATCGAACTGTTCATCGACTAAGTTCTCGATTGTGAACAACGCCTTCTCGTAAGACATTGCAGCCTTATAGGGGCGATTGGAAGTCATCGCGTCAAACGCGTCACAAATGGCCACAATCCTCGCTTCGATCGGAATTTCTATCCCTTTTAGCTGATGGGGATAGCCATTTCCATTCACCCACTCATGATGATAGCGCACGATAGGAAGGTACCCTTCGTAAAGATGCAACGGCTTTAAAATCTCGGCGCCAATTGTCGGGTGTTCTTTGATCATCTCGTATTCTTCTTTGGTGAGTTTCGCAGCTTTTGTCAAGATATAATCAGGTATTCCAATCTTCCCGACATCGTGAATAAGCGCCCCGATGCGAATGGTCTCAACCTCTTGATCCGTCAGCCCAAGACGCCGCGCGAGTCGCTCCGCATAGAATGAGACACTCATTGAGTGTTCATATGTACCCAAGTCCTTTGCCTTTAGCGCCGCAAGCAGCGTTTCCACCATCTGTGGATTCACGATATCAAGATCCCTCTGCACAGACGCTATAGCATCTGCTAACTCGCGATGCTCGCCAAGTGCCGTGAGATGATCGTCCTGCGATTCACCGAAAGCGTGCATGGACTCTGCCGATCGCACGACATTTTTACCCGCATGTTTTGCCTCATAGAGAGCAAGATCGGCAGCGTGAAAAAGAGTGTGAGACGTCACACCTGACTGTGGCGCGGTAGCAACGCCCAAACTGATCGAAAGTGTCGCAAGCGCCTGGTTTTGCGTAAAATGTCTATAATTCTTTGCACGAGCGCGAATCGACTCCGCGACAGCAAGTGCATCCTGATGGGGTACCCCTGGCAGTATGATGACAAATTCATCCCCGCCAAAACGAGCCGCGATCCCTCTCTCTTTAATGGCAGGACGAATCATCTCTGCGACGGAGCGCAGCGCCGTATCGCCAATCGAGTGACCATACATATCATTAAACTGTTTAAAAGAGTCGACATCCAGCACGATCAAAGACAAAGGAGTATTCTGTTCGACTACTTTTTTTATTTCGTCATTCAGATATTCATGTAAAAAACGGTGATTGTATAATCCAGTCACCGAATCCGTAACAGCCTGCATCCTTGATTGAGTGTACATCAGTGAATTGGTAATCGCCGCAGAAATTCTGAGTGTAAAAACAGACAGCGCATTGAGCGTTGTTTTTCTCAGTTCTTGTGAAGGTTTATGAGTTTTTAATAAATATAGCGTGCCAATCTCCGTCTCGCCGGTAAACAATTGCACAGATACGAGATTGTACATGATGTTTTCCTTGACGTTAAGGATGTGCGCCAGTTTGGAATTCATGTGACACTCTACCAGTTCAACTGAAGACTCGCCAGAGATCCGTTTCTGGAAGATCGGCGATAGGCGAGTGACATCTTTAAATAAATCGACAATATACATCATATCTTCTTCGCGCATGACAGCGTCCGTCCGTGCGCTTGAGTAATACGGGCGGTCATAACTGTCTTTGAGGTCGCGCGGCAAAAAGGAAAGTCCACTTCCCTTGGGGAGAATCAGCGCAAATTCCGCGTCAATCAATAGACGCGATTGCGTCACGGCCACTTCTAAAACTGAATCGAGTTCGAGATTCGCATTGAGTAGCGCCGTGCTCTCGTTCAAGTGGGCATGCGCCTGATCCAATTCCCGTTGCAAATCAAGTTCAACCTGCCGCGCTTTATCTCCCACATACCCCACAAAAATCCCGGTGGTCGCAACAAACCCCATTCTAAATAATATGTTCGCCAAATCGTAGACCAGGTGAACGGGACCGCGCAAAAAGATGACAAGCGAGTAAAAAACGATCGACAACAATGTTGAAATGCCGGCAGCACGACCGCCAAAGCGAATCGCAGAAAGGATTGCGATCAAGAAATAGACCACGAAAAAATCAGAGTGAATTCCTCCTGTGATAAACACAACGGCAGACGCCATCATGATATCCCCGACCGTGATGATGGCCGGTTTCAACAGCCATTCCCTCTTTTTTGCAATAATATAGAACTGAAACACCATATTATAGACTGCGGCAAACCCGATAATTCCAAACATAAAAGCAGCCCACTGATACCCCAAAAAAGGCACAGTCACAGCCGCACAAACGATGCCAAGCCAACGCACAAATACAATGCGCTTTTCCATGATGACTACCTTTTCAATCTCGCTAAGTTCGCCCCACTGCGTCGATTTCGTCAGGAGTTGGAACTCTTCATCCTTTTTCATGAGCGCCCCTCCATCTCTGGTACAGCGCGCGCGCGCTTAGAATGGTTGCGTCGATCACGTACGTTGGTGCGTAGAGCCCTTTCCCGATCCAGAGCTCAGCGTAAGTATTGCGCACGTCTTCGCGGTTTAAAAATTCGCTCGCGCGGGCCAGCCGCTTGTCCACATCAAAAGAATAGGGAAGCGCGAGTGTCAAAGCCTGTACACAATACGCGGTTTCTTCCGCTGTTCCCCTAAAAATTCCCCACGAGCCGTCAGATCTTTGTGATTCAAGCAAATAATCGACTGCCGCATTCACAAGCGGCTCAGACAATCCCCGCAATGCCAGAATCGCATGTGCAGTTGTATAAAAAGGCGAGGCATGCCATTTATCTTTCCAATACGCGTTCTCCTGCCGAACATCACGCAAAAACGCAAGGATTTTATCCGTATGCGCCGCCACTTCCCGCGGATCGTACGCACGCAGCGCGTCAAGGATGTGAATATTGGTAGAAACCGACGGATTACGCTCATAAGGAAAACATAAAAATCCGCGCTCTGCCTGATAAAAATCCAAAAACTGAAGCGAAACCGGACGTCCGGCGCGAGCCAGGACATTGGCGGCAAGCGCGCTGTCATCCGCGTCTGGCATCAACCCATCGCGCGAGATTCCGACTCCCTGCGGCTTGAACGACGCTTCAATCTCTCGCAGCCCATCCCGCATTCCCTCCAGAGTAATTCCAGCCAACTGTAGATTGAAATACACCCACGCTGTTTCGAAGATTTCAAACGGTTGAACATTGCAGACTCCGCCATCTTCCGATCGATCTACAATCTGGCGCAAATACGCCTCAAGGCGCGGATCACCCGTTTGCCCATAGACAAACGCCGAGGCGGATGGAGAGTTTCCAATGGACCCGTTGACTGAAACAAGCTGTGCCAAGCGATCAGGCTGTGCGTTTTTTCCGAGAAATTCAATACTGTGAATCAAGGGAGACTCCTCGCCATAGATCCACGACGGAGGAACAACGCTCAGTTTCTTTTTTCCCAGTTCCCCCACCCACGCGAAGACTTCAAAAGGCAGACGATGACCCAAGCCTTTTGCCTCCTCAAGCAGTGAAGGGAAAAGCAGTTCAAATCCGATCGTTTCATCACCATCTGCACGCAGCCGCTCACCGTTTTTTGCCACGTAGTCAAGGGCGCGTGAGATGCGTCCTTGATCTGCCTCATCGCGCAATGCGGTCAGTGCATTGACACTCGCAAGCGTAGAAATCATTCGGTCGTGAAGCGACTCATCCCGCGCGCCAAAGCTGCCGTCCGCGTGCTGATGCGCACGCAACCAAGCAATGGTTGTCGGGAATTTCGGAGAACCGTCCCGCTCCTTTAAGCGCGCCACCCACGAAGTGTCATAGGCGATCGATCCCATGGCGCCGCCCTGCAAACGGCTGATCAACTCACGGGCTCTGCGCTTTATATCCTCTGTCACAGCGTCGTCGTCACCCGCGCGTTCAAACATGGTGGATCTCCCCCGCATCAACGGTGTGAAAGTCGTGCTCATCATAAAATGACAGTGAAAACAGGGTGACATTTGACAGCATCCGCATTGGAAGAACGGAGTCATCTACCAATTCAAGAAACTGTGCGCGATAGCGCTCCAATTCTTCCCGCAAAAAAGCAAGCGCCAGTCCTTTTGCAACATCTGGTGTATTACCCTCTGACTCGTACTTTTTTTCCATGATCACAAGCGCGTTTAAATTTCCCTCTTTTTTCTCTTTTTCGTATGTACGCATGTCATTTGCGAGTCGAATGCTTTTCGCCGACAACATCATCATCTCTTTTAAAACATCAAGATTGGGCATTGTCTCTTCGTGAGAAGCAAGAATCCACGTCGATACGACGTAGAGCGGCACGCCAATGCTAAACGCCCCATGTTCGAGATATTCATCATACGACGGCAATCGATCGTTTGGGCGCGCTTCAAGAAGCATCCCGCGAATCATTCGAAAATAGGCTTCTTCCCAAACACCGCGCAACGCGAAAAAAAGCGGTCTCTCTTTTAATTGGTCATAAAGATCTTTCAATACGCATCCATACACGTCAGACGCATCCTGATCACGCGTGATGATCCATTCATAGCGCTCAAGACATTCATCCAATTCTTCATCCGAAAGCAATTTACGATCGATTACATCATCGATCGTAAAAATCCAAACAGGAATAACGACCATCTTTTTCAAAAGCGACACGGGCAGAAAATAGCCTTCCGTCGCAGTTGTCAATGCCGTTGCCGGGAATCGAACTGAATCAAACTCAGGAAATGGTCTATAATACTGGTACAAATGTTCCAGCAACTCACTAGTCACTCGATAAATTTCTGCTCGAATGTCGTCTGAGTGATTTTTAATCACCGAATTGGCCATCCCGATCCCTCACACGTTCAGTAGATACGAAGAACCTTGCCACACATTCGACATCACAATAATCCTACTGATTCGACACAGACCACCGAAAATCCTCCAAATTGATCAATCTTTTGCATCACACGCTATTCTTCATGTTTTTGGATGCAATACAATTTCGAGATCCTCACTCCCGTGAAGGACAACACTGCGAATCCATGTGCGCAGTTTAGCCTTCAGCCAAGCAGGCGGAAGCACAGAAAACGCGTCACCCAATGTGATCGCCCGCAAACTCAGGCGCTCTTCAAGCAACCTCGTGTCAAACGGCTGATCATGTGTTGACACGACCTTTTCGTACTCCGCAGCGCTCTGTTCAAGCGAAGCCTTTTCACGCGAAAGACTGTCCATTTCGATGAGCCCTGCCGCGTACGCCTCGACCTGCCTGGCATAGCGCATTTTTGCATAGTGCAGCCGCTGCTCAAGCTTTGCCGTCTGCTCCGTCCGTACGTACTGAATTGAAGCAGTATGCCGCGCGCGATTCACAGGCTCAACAAAACGCTCAATCGCCTCTACAAACCAGCGCTCCACATCATCCGCGCGATAGGGCTTGCTCCTACAGATGGCCTGGTTTCGATATGCAGAGCAGCGATAAACGCGTGTTCGCCGAGGGGAACCAGACCACCCGATGGACATCGCTGCACCACATTCCCCACACCGCAAGACCCCGCCCAGCAGATGGGGACTGGCTTGCGCGCGCGGAGGAACGCGCACATTGCTCGCGATGCGCTGCTGTGCCTGATGCCAAAGTGCCTCTTCAATAATCGCGGGATGGGCAAAAGGCATGGCCACCCACGCCTCTTCTTCTTTAACCATGCGACGCTTTTGGCTTGAATCGACGCGATTCCACACAAGCGTCCCTACATAGGCAGGATTTTGCACCATCATTTTGACGCCCCGGATGGACCACGCCTTACCGTTTCGGGATGGAATGTGCTCTTGGTTCAACGCCTTGGCGATCTGAAAATAACCCAAGCCATCTTCGACAAACATGCGAAAGACACGCCGCACAAGGTTAGCCTCAGGTTCATAGATGACTAATTTTTTTGCGTCAAGCCGATAGCCGTACGGGGCTTGTGTCAACCACTTGCCCGTTTTAGCGGCATGCAGCATGTTGTCAAAAACGCGCTCGCGAATTCGTTCACGCTCAAACTCCGCGACAGCTCCGAGCACCTGAAGCGTCAAACGGCCGGAAGGCGTCGCGGTGTCAAACGATTCACTTGTTGAGACAAACGACACGCCGTGTTTTTGAAACAGTTCAATCAGCGTCAGCAAATCGAGCAAGCGCCGACTCAGTCTGTCAAGTTTTGTCACCATGAGCCGCTCAATTCGGCCCGTCTGCACATCCTGCAACAAATTCTCAAGCGCCGGCCGCTCCATGTTTTTTGCCGAATAACCATCGTCAATGTATTCAACCGCTTCCACGACCCAACCCATTGCGCGACAGTATGCGTGAAGCCTCGCCTTTTGTTCATCAAGCGACACGCCTTCTTTCGCCTGCTCATCCGTGGATACGCGACAGTAAATCGCAATCTTTTTCTCCGCAGTTTCACGCATCGCCGATTTCGCTCACCTCACCAAGGCATTCGAATCACGTCTTCTCTATGCCTATGAGTGGGTGGCGCATTCTACGTCCTGTCTCTGTTCAGCTACTCTCTACGGTAGATTTCAATCCCGAATTGGTCAATGTGGCGTTTCAGGGGAAGGTGTGCAATGTCACCATAGTTGTGTTTGAAATTTCCCAGTGCTCGACTGCCGAACAGAATAACCCGCTCAATTAGTCCGTTCACGCCGATCTCCTCAGCAAACTTTCCCGTCAATTCAGCTATGGATTCATCATATCACAAAGCAAATTGCACAGGGCTGTCCCGCTATTCTCCACTCATATCCATGAACATGGGGTGAGGAAAGATGGCCGTTCGCGTCAGATTTTCGATTAAGATAGGCGATGCCGAACAATCGTTTACACAACTCGCTGAAATCCCGGATTTAACCGTGAGGACACATCTAGAGCAACAACTCACCACGTGGTGCAAATCTGTCCGCGAAACGGCCTTGCGCACATGGATTGAGCAAGAAACAAACGAAGACATCGCGCGCGCGGCACAGATTACATTCTTTGATAGGGAATCGGAAAAATAGGATGTTTTTGGCATGTCATGTGTGCTATCGTACAAACGTACGCCATGGATTCTTCAAAAGGAGTGTTCATCTTGGAATTCGACTGGAAATCTTGGTTTCTGGATGTGTGGGAAGAGAATCGGCGGCTCACGAATTTTGTTGCGCGCGACTTGGTCGCCGCAGAAGCGATGGACAAGCAGCCCGTAAATGGCATGCGGCCGTTTCGCGAGATGCTCTTTGAGATTTGGGGCATTGAAAACGCCTATCTGAGGGGTCTGGCGCTTGATCAATGGCTATGTCTACCTCCGGCTCTTGGGCAAAGAACCGCCAGCGTTTTTCGTTCGCACTGACGTTGGCGAATAACAACTCCCCTTGAATTTACATTAACAAAGGCGCTCTAACATTGCCTCCTTGTTTGGGATCCCAGGATATCCCGAATCACTCGCACCAATTTGGATCATCGACACTCTGCGCCAAAAAGCATCTTTATAACCCGAAGCCCAGCCTTCGTTCATGATTTTCGTTTCAATCTGCGGCCAAAAATACAGCATCTCCTCGCGGATCACTGTAAGCATATCGCGCTGCCACTCCGCGAGGATCTTGCTGTGCGAGAGCAAAAACAACAACAAGTCCTTTTGCGGCGCGTCTTTTGCGAAACCTTTTGCTTTGCGATCTTCTGCTTTCTTTGCATCCACCTTCTCACGGCCAGCTAACCGTTCATCCAGCGCAAACAAATCATCATACTTCCCGGCGCGCACCGACTGCTCCTGTTCCTCACGCAAATCCGGTTTCGTATGCGGATGACGAAATGCGCGCTCTGATGGATCAATATGCTCCTGCAAGGCGAGCGCCGCATCCAAGAACGCTTCTACCTCATCCTTGCCGTATTGCAACTCATAGGAGCGAAAACGCTCTGCACTGGCCGCCATACTCTCGACGACATTCCGCGAGGTGCGGTGAAACATCATGTTGTTTTTAAAAAAATCACAGTGCGCAAGAACGTGGGCGCTCACCAATTTGTTTTGCACGAGTGAGTTGCTGTCAAGCAAAAATGCGTAACACGGATCTGAATTGATGACCAGTTCATAAATGCGGCTAAGTCCCAGATCATAATCCATTTTCATGCGGTGGAATGCTTTACCAAACGACCAGTGAGAAAAGCGTGTCGGCATTCCTTGATACGCGCCGAACGTGTACAACACGTCGGCGGGTACCAGTTCGAATCGCATGTCGTAAAAGTCAAGCCCAAACCCTCGCGCGAGTTCCATCATACGGTCGATCGACGACTCAAGTTCGCGAATCTCATCCGGCGTCACGGTGCAGTTCCTCCCTCTGGCGCGGAGAAAAAGGTGCGCAATGCCTTGTAGATCTCCGCTTTATCCTTGATGACCGCACAGCGAAAGCGCGGTGAACGAATATTGCGGTAGGCGCTCATGAGCGTGGAGCTTCGGTTGTATTGGTAGAATCCTCACGCCTCTCTGCCTGTCCATCCGCCGTTGTCACGCGCTGCACCGCCTCGCAAAAATCGCGATACAGCGGAGTCTCCTGTTCTCCCACAAACGATTCTGCACCCCATTCACCGCGGACATGAATGGTCACGATCGCATGCTCCAGATGATACGTTGTTGACGGCATAAAAAACACCTCCCCTATCTTAAGAGGATATGGGAGGTGCACTTGTCTTTATCTCGAAAATAACGGCACAGCCGATTATTTTTCTCGCAGACGGTGACGCGAAAGCACCCTGCCACCGTCTATCCTTTTAATCATGCAAATGATACGGAATGGTTGTCACCACGACATCGCGGTGTCGCAGAAGCCAGGCGCGAATCACGAGCGACGTCTGATTGTGCAGCATATTGTGCCACCATTTTTTAGGCACAAACTGAGCGATCATCACGTGAACATGATCCGGCTTCCCGTCTTCCATCGACTGAAGTCGTCCGATAAAGCGCGATAGCGGATAGAGGATGGATCGGTACTCACTTTTGACGGTGATCAAGCGGCAGGGACACTCCCAGTCATTCCACTTCTTCTCAATGCGATCGATCGACTCGTCATCAAACCCGATATAGAGCGCGATCACTTCGTTGTTGATGCTCTTTGCAAAAGAGAGGGCGTTTAGCACGACGCGATTAACCCCCGAGACGAGCACGACGGTGATCACGCGGTGCGATTGTGGGCGGATGCACGACATGTCGATCCGCAACTCGTTGGCGATCTGTGTGTAGTGACGGCGCACAGACAGTGCGATAAATAGCAGGATCGGCAGCACGATGAAGATAATCCACGCGCCACTTGTAAATTTTGTCACGGCGACGACAATCGACACAACCATGGTCACGATCGATCCGATCAGGTTGATCGTCAACTTTGTCCGCCACTTGCTGCCCTTCTCGCGAAGCCAGTAGCGGACGAGCCCGACCTGCGCAACGGTGAACGCGACAAAGACGCCGATCGAGTAAAGCGGAATCAGGTTGTCCGTCTGTGCATTAAAAACGACGACGAGAATTGTTGAGAACGCAGCCAACACGATCATCCCGTTTGAGTATCCGAGACGATCGCCGCGCAGCATGAGCGCGCGCGGGAGAAAGCTGTCGGCCGCGACGAGAGCCGCCAACTGCGGAAATCCGGTAAACGTGGAATTGGCCGCGAGGATGAGCACGATAAACGTCAGCCAAATGATGATTTGATAGATCGGACCATAGCCAAAGTAGAGGGAAAGGAGTTGGGATTCCATTGTCGTGTTTTGCATGACATTGATCCCGTTGACATAAAGGTGATACGAGAACCCAAGCAGTGTCACGCCTGTAATCACGCCAAGCGCAATGTACGCTTTGATCGCACCTCTTGTTTTCGGTTCGCGAAAGATCGGAACCGCGTTTGAGATTGTCTCAATTCCAGTCAGTGAAGAACACGCCGCACTGAACGACTTTAACAAAAGCAGTGAGGTGAGCTCTTTTGGGATCGTGCCAAACGGCGGGGTCACGGGCTGAACAAAACCGTGATGAAACTCTTGCACAAAACCAGTGCCGATCAGAAAGATCATGGCGAACATAAACAGGAATGTGGGCCACGCAAAAATGGTCGCCGATTCAGAAACCCCGCGCAGATTCACCACGAGAATGAGCAGGATACATGCGACAGAAAGAATGGTTTCATGCGGAACAAGCATAGGATAGGCGGACGCCATCGCCTGGATCCCAGCGGTAACCGAGACGGCAACCGTCAAAACATAGTCGATCAAGAGCGAACTGGCCGCGATGAGCGAGATGATCGGGCGTTTGAAATTATCTTTTGAGATCGCGTAGGCGCCGCCGCCATTCGGATACGCGATAACGCCCATGATATACGAGGTGACCAGAATGATCAAAAGTAAGACGGTAGCCGCGGTGACGGGAAGAATCAACCACTTCGCATCGACACCGAGGTGCGCGTTGACCGTCAGTTCAGTGATTCCAGCCTCCGGACCATAGGCAACGGAAGAATAGAGGTCGGCGGCGAGAATGGGCAAGGCAATCAGCCAAAAGAGACGATTGTGTTTAGAGTGGAGTTCACGCGTACGCATAGGTGATCCGACAAGTACGCGTTTGAATGTATTAAAGTTTAAAAACGCATAGAGAATGGCTACGACTGAAAGGGTGATCACTGCCGAATCGAGCCACGGACGAAACAACGCCATGTTATAAGGGGCCTCCATCATTTCTTGCATCGACGGATCTTCTGCGAGTTCAATGTGACCCATTATACTCCAATGGATGGAAAGCGCAATCCTCTCAGGAGGGCTTCATGTGACGATAAATAGAACGCCGGAAGGCGTCGCACAAAGCAGCTTGCAGCGTTTACGAGCCGCGCTCTACCTGCGCAAATCGCGTGCTGATCTCGAAGCCGAAGCGCGCGGAGACGGCGAGACACTTGCCAAACACCACCGCGCGCTATGCGAGCTCGCTGAGCGCCATGCCGTCAAAATTCTCCACACCTACCAGGAGATCGCCTCAGGGGAGCACATCCTTGAACGCCCACAAATGCAACAATTGCTGCATGATGTGGCAGATGGACGTTACGATGTGGTGCTCTGCATGGATCTCGATCGCCTCGGGCGCGGCAACCTGATCGATCAGGGCGTGATTCAGGAAACGTTCAAGCGCACCGGGACACGCATCCTGACGCCGCGTAAAGTATACGACCTGCGCGACGAATTGGATGAGGAGTGGACCGAATTCGAGGCTTTTCTCGCTCGCCGCGAATTAAAGTTGATCACGCGCCGCATGCAGCGCGGCCGCGAGCAGAGTGTGAAAGCGGGGCGCTCGATCAGCAAGCGTCCACCGTATGGCTACCTGCGCACAGATGATCTAAAGCTGCTGCCCGATCCCCAGACTGCGCCGGTTGTACAGTGGATCTATGCACTGGCCTGCCAATCCCTCGGTCCATCGGCAATCGCCAGGCGCCTGTGCGCCATGGCGCTGCCGAGTCCGTCTGGAAACGCCGTGTGGTCACCTTCATCCGTGCGCTTTATCCTTGAGAATCCAGTCTATCGGGGTGCACTTGTGTGGGGTCGCGTGCGCAGCCACAAGGTGCGCGAGGCAGAGCGCGCGCGCTATCGCCGTGTCTTGATGAGTGAGGAGATGTGGATCATACGCGAAGGGAATCACGAACCGCTCATCGATGGTGCGACATGGGAGCGCGTCAACAGCATCTCCAGACGGCACCCCGCCCCTATTTCCACAAGCGGCAGAAACGTCCATCCCCTCGCCGGACTCATCTTCTGTGCAACATGCAAGCGCGCCATGATTCGACAACCTGCGAAAAATCGTCCGCACAATGCGCTGCGCTGCGCCACAAAAGGCTGCCCGACGCGCAGCGCACGCTATGAGATCATCCTGCACGCCGTACAGCGCGCACTCTCCGAGCAGTTTCACGGCATCTTTCTCGCAAACATTGAGAAAGCACCAGAGAATACAGTCCTATCCCATTCGCTCGCACACGTCATTGCGCGCACGCGACAGGCGCGCGAGGAACAACTGAAGCGTATTTGCGAGATGTATGAACAGGGGATGTATACACGCACGCAGTTTCAGGCGCGCTACGATGAGGTGACAGCGCAGTTACGCCAAGCCGAGCGATCCCTTGAAACATGGGAGCGATCACACAGCGTGCAAGGCAGTGCCGCAAACCGTCCCATTAAGCCTGACCCACCGCCTGAGCGCGTTGAGCCATCACGCCTCTTTCTGACTTCTACAGGAGCGTCACTGCGGGAACTCCTCGTCAAAAGTGTGCGCAGGATTGAATACACACGCGCAGCAAATAACACAAATGGGGAGTTGCCGCGCCTTGAGATTGAGCTTCTCTTCTAGGGGATGGTTTTAGGTTTTAGGGGAGACAGGAAATGGATGACAAACTTAAAGCAGTGCGAAGAGTGCACAAACAATTCAATTGATTGACCTCACCGTATCCAAAAATGTTGCACCGTCCCATCAGTTCATCCACAAGGCGTACACACCGCTCATTGTCTGAAGTGAGATTGTCTCCGTCCGAAAAGTGCACAGGGTAGATGTTATAGCGCGATGGCGGGTAGCTCTGGTCAATCAGATCGAGTGCCGTTTGATACGCAGAGGAACAGATAGTGCCACCGCTCTCGCCCTTCGTGAAAAATTCATCCTCTGTGACGACGCGCGCCTCCGTGTGGTGAGCGATGAACTGAATGTCGACTTTTTCGTAGCGCGTGCGCAAGAAGCGCACCATCCAGAAGAAAAACGTGCGCGCCATGTACTTCTCAAACGTTCCCATGGATCGGGGTGTCGCCAGATGAAGAAAATGTGTACTGGATCAGGAGTGTGCGATCACGCATGACAAGCGACGCGATGAACATCCGCAGCCAGTAGCGGCTCATCGCAGGTTCATCCTGTGCGAGATCGACGAGCCGCGCATAGATCTCGTGTACGCTCTCGTCTCGCCGCGCTTCATCTTGCGCCATCCGGGCAAAAAGCGCGTCACGTTCTGCCGTCAGCCGCGCGATGCGCGTTCGAATCGACGCGGCCTGACTCGCAAGGACATCATCAGTTTGCGCCGCGATCCACGCCTCCGTCAACCGCGCGAGTTGGGCGTCGACGCGCTCCCGCGCGCGCTTTATCCGCTCGCTCTCCTTTACGCGCGCGCTTTTTACAACCTGTGCGAGCGCAGGGATGCCAACCTCTCGCAAGCGCTCAGACAAACGCGTAAACACATAGGATTCAAGCGCTTCTGCAGGCACACTTGCTTGTGCGCAAGCCCGCCTTCCGGCGTGATGGTATGTGCGGCAAACATAGTAGCGATAGATCCGCTTTTTTGAACGCTTGACCTGCGCGATCATGGGCGCGTGACAGCAGCCACAAGCGAGAATGCCTGTCAACAGGTGCCTTGTGCGCGGCGCCTGACGGCGGGCGCGCCCGCGACGCATTTGCGCCATTTGTATAAGACCTTGGGGCACAAGCGAAGGGTGTGCGCCGTGCACCACCACCCAGTCTGTCCGCGCATTCGGCATTCGCCGCTCTTTTTTCTTGCCAGGCACATCACTGTCATAATCACGGACGGTGCGATCCGTTCGCCGATTGTAAATCAAATGTCCGGCGTACACTTCGTTGTCTAGAATTCTTGCAACCGCTGTCTGTGAGAAGGGATTCCCAGCAGACGTCTTTTCACCGCGCGCGTTCAACTCGCGTGCGATCGCCGCGCACGAAACGCCATCCAGTGCATATCGCGAAAAAATGGCGTGAATGAGTGGCGCGCGCGCTTCATCAGGCACCAGATGCCCGTCACTTCCAACGCGATAGCCGTCAGGCGGCGTCCCCCCGACCCAGCGGCCTGACTTCGCCTTCTCTTTATTGCCAAGCCGCACACGCACTCCAATTTTCTCAGCCTCATACTCAGCGATCGCCGCGTGCATCGTGAACATGAAGTTTGAGTTTTCTTTCGCTGAATCATAGCTTTCCTCATAAGAAAGCACGCGCAAGCCCCGCGCGCGCAAGCGGTCAAGGACGTCGAGCGCTTCTTGCGTGTTGCGTGCAAGTCTCGATATTCCTTTAAACAAGACAACATCCACTTCCGATTTCTCTGCCGCCTCCATGAGGCGCCTCATCGCAGGTCTCGTCCAGATGGAGGTCTTTGTCGCAGAAATCCCCTCATCCTCAAAGATAAGGTGATCCAAAACCTCCCAATCCGCCCCTTTTCGTTTGGCAAACTCACGCAGGAGCGAAACCTGATGGTCGACCGACTCTCCCTGGCGGTCGGTCGAAACCCGCGCATAGATTGCACAGCGCATCCGTCTCCCTCCCCGCCGTTTCCATCCCGCAAACTGCGCGGCCTTTCACTTCACACGCAGGTCCTCATCTGACGGCCACGTCTCGATGATCCGCTGCAAACGCAGTTCAAGAAGGGCCTGAAGCGACGCCTCTCCATCCTGTTCCTCAACGCGAAAGCGAGCACGAAACTGTTCCGCCCGCAAAAATCGCGCGCAAGCCTCCTCGCTGCGCAATGCCTCCTCCTTTTTTTCCGAGTGATTTCCGGTTGTCATGACAGTTCCTCCTCACAGGAAAAAAGAGTAACGGCGCAAAACGACCGTTACTCTTTTACCCTATGTGAAAAACATGCTTCTCTATGACCCTATGCAATCGCAAATGAAAATCCGAGTCGCTCTGCATACGCGCGCGGCAACTCCATACGCGCCGTCTTTTTCGGATCGACCACCTGGCAGATCCGCAAACTGCCCACAGCGCTCAGCAACAGCACCGCTTCCGCCCGTTCCATTCCGCAGAAACCTTCAAGAAAATCCACCATGTTTTTCGTCGCCCGCGTCGCCGCTTCGTCGAGACGCTCCTCTGACGCAATCGTGATCACATTCTCTTCATCCATCAGCATCGGAAGTTTCCACGCCAACCCCTTGATCACGTGTACGCGTACCGTCACTTTTCCGGCAATCTCCATGCCGCAGACCGCCACCTCACCGTCAGCCATCGCTGCGTGAAGATCGCCCATCGCAAGCAGCGCGCCCGGTACATTTACCGGCAGCAGAAGCGTTGCACCCGCGCGAATCTTCGTGCAATCCATATTCCCTCCGTGATCGCCGGGCGTGCCGCATGGGACGTCCGTGCCTGCGGGCGCCGTGCCAATCACTCCGATCATCGGGGAGAGCGGGATACTCAGCGCAGACGAGAAATGGGCGAAACCGTCACGGATTTGCACCATGCGAATCACATTCTCTTTGAGCTCATCTCCGAGTACGCCAAGATTGGGGCCTGTGGTCATCACGCCTTGCTCTGCCACATCAATCGCCAAAATCTCGACGGAAAGTGTATCGCCGGGATCTGCACCCTCAACATAGAGTGGTCCTGTCGCTGGATTGATGCGCTCCCAGTCGAGCGTTCCAAAGTCTTGATCTTCGCGCACAATCTGATTCTCAAAACAGTCACACGTGTGAAAAACCACGGTCTCCCCGCTCACCGCGCGTGCGACAGGCGCGTGATTCTGGCTCAGTGCGTAGACAAGCTTATCACTGGAAATCTCCAGCATGCTGTTCCTCCTTCGAAACTCGTTTTGATTCATCTATTCTATCGCGTATTTCATAAAATTTGCACGTTGATTAGCCTGATGATAGAAAAAATCTTCGACAAGCGGATGCCTCCCCAAAGGATCGGCACACACGAGCAGTCGCCCCTCGCGCTTTGCGTCTAGGCATACCGCTTGAATCTCGCGCAGCACAAAACCTGTGAAAAGGAGATACGGAAGAAGAATGGCCGCATTGCGCGTAGAGCGCAATACATCCTTTAGCCGCGGGCCAACGCCCACGATCGAGCAGGGAAGAACCGGGCGCGAGAGTCTGTCAGACAGTGCGCGAGAAGCTCTTCGCACATCTTCCCACGCGGCTTGATCACTGCTTCCGCGCACCACGAAAAGAACGGGCGCGTCAACGTATGCAGGGTGATAAAAAAGCACATCCTGTACGCGCAAAGCTGCCGCCTGCAAAAGCTCTTCGGCGTTTCCAGCAGGCGGTCCAATGTAAAAGGAAACGTCACCATAGCGCGCGGCAAGCGTATGGAGCGCACCTGGAATGTCGTGTTTGAGATGGCCCGCCGCAAAGAGGACGTACACAGAGAGATAGATGGCCCTGCATCCAGCGTCCAGTTGCACCTGTGCGGCCGCTTTAATGAGCGGCGCGCGCAGTTCCAAAAAACAGCGAGACACACGCAGCTCACCATCGCGTGTGTCAAGGCGCGCTGTGACGCGCTCTGTCAGCGCCACAAATTCATCATTTCCCACATCATCGCGCGTACCGTGTCCGACAAGCAAAAGCGCCTTCATTGCGCGTCTTTTGCCTCTGCCAAAGCGCCTGCGCGCAGCGCCTCGAACCCAACCCGATGACAATAGTCGCCAAAGCGCTCCGCCGCTTTGCGCCCGACTTTATACTGAAGCAAAAGTGGCCGCAACGTGTCGACCGCCTGCGTGATCGGCAACAGTTCCTGGTAGAGCGCGTTCATCCGCGCACCGTTGAAGTCTCCGCCCAAAAAAAGATCGTACTTGCCAATCGTTCGCCCGACAAACCCGATGTCCCCGATATAGGGGCGTGCGCATCCGTTAGAACACCCCGTCATGCGAACGCTCATCACTTCGTTTTGCAGCCCAAGTTCGAGCAGCAGTTGATCGATCTCCTTGAGTACATCCGGCAGCATCCGCTCCGACTCAGCCGTCGCCAAACCGCACGTCGGCAGCGCGGGACAGGCCATCGCGTAGCGCACGACGTTGCTCAATTGTTCTGCAAGCGAAACGCCCGCTTCTAAAAGCAACGCCTTGATCGCGTCACCCTGCTCCTCTGTCAGTCCGGAAAGGATTAGGTTTTGGTCACATGTCAAATGAACCTCTGGCGCGTATGTCTGCATAATTTTGCGCAGCACCGAGCGCAATTTCATCTGGTCCGTATCGTGAATCCGCCCATTCTGCACGTAGATCCCAAGTGCATAGCGGCCGTTTTCTTCCGGGTAAAAGCCCAGATGATCACTCGTCTGCTCCCATGTGAGCTCGCGCGGAGCCGTCAGCGGACGGCCGAGTCGTGCGCTCAACTCTTCGCGAAACCACTGAAGGCCGCGCTCATGCAGGAGATACTTGAAACGCGAATAGCGGCGGTCAGCGCGATTGCCAAAATCGCGCTGAATCTTTACAATTTCGCGGCATGTCTCAATCAGCTGATCTGGCGTGACAAAGGTGAGCGGATCAGCCATTCGCGGAAATGTGTCAGCGATCGCTGCCGTGCGTCCCATGCCCCCGCCGACCAAAAGGGTATAGCCTGCGACCATTTCTCCGTCGCGATGCGCCACGATCCCGAGGTCATTCGCGTAGACATCGACGCAATTGTCGCCCTCAACCGCGAGCGCCAGTTTAAATTTACGCGGCAAGTAGGTCTTTCCGTAGAGCGGCTCTTCCGCTTCGCGATCGTCCGGTTGCCACTGCTCGCCATCCAGCCAGATCTCGTGATACGCATGCGTTTTTGCAGACAATTCATCAACCAGCGCCAGCAAGTCGCGCCGCAGCGCTTGATGAAACGGACTGCGGTGTGGCGCAGGGCACATGAGAATGTTTCGCACCTGATCGCCACAGCCACCAAGTGTCGTGATCAGCACATCGTTGATGCCGGCGATCGTTTTTTTCAAATCGCCCTTTAGCACGCCGTGAAGCTGGAACGTCTGCCGCGTCGTGATGCGCATGGTCTTGTTCCCGTACTGTTCTGCCAGCCTGTCAAACTGCAGATATGCAGAAGCCGGCAATACGCCACCCGGAATGCGGGCGCGAATCATCATCTGATAGTGTTTCTCGCGACCCTCTTTTTTCAGTTGCTTGCGCAAATCGCGGTCGTCTTGTTGATACACCCCGTGAAACTTGAGTTGCTGGATGCTTTCTTCTGTGAAGAACGACGCGTCATTTTGCAGTTCCGCTGCGATCTCGCCACGCAGTTGGTTGCCTTCGCGCTTGATGATCTCAACATGCGAAATGGCCGTTTCTCGATCTACACTCACGTCGTTACCTCCGCAAGTCCCGCCACGAGAACATCCGCCACCTCGGGACGCGTAAATTTAGGGGATGGGCGCTCTCCGCTGCGCAGAATCGCGCGCACCTTGGTACCGGACAATATATAGCGGTGCTCTGCATCGTGCGGGCACGTTTTGTCAGACGCCATTCCGTCGCAGCGCTCACAATAAAAGCTGTTTTCAAAAAAGAGTGGTTGGATGCCTAACTCTTCCACCGTGAACGAAGAAAAGATATGCTGCGCATCATACGTTCCATAGTAACTCCCGACCCCTGCGTGGTCGCGTCCGACGACAAAATGAGTGCATCCGTAGTTCCTGCGCACAATCGCGTGAAACACGGCTTCGCGCGGCCCTGCATAACGCATCGCGGCCGGGTATGCGGCGAAAAAGACGCGGTCTTTCGGATAGTAGTTATCAAGCAGCACTTGATAGCTTTTCATGCGCACGTCCGCCGGAATGTCATCCGCCTTTGTCTCGCCGACGAGTGGATTCAAAAACAGCCCATCGACAATCTCAAGCGCACACTTTTGGATATACTCATGCGCGCGATGAACCGGGTTGCGGGTTTGAAAGCCAACCACGGTCTTCCATCCACGCTCTTTAAAGATCTCCCGCGTCTTCGCCGGATCGACATAAAAGGACGCAAATTCCGTCGGCTCAAAGCGGCGCAGCAACTCGATATCGCCACCGACATAAAACGGCTCGCGAGCATAGAGTTTTTTCACACCGGGGTGCGCCTCATCGGTCGTGCGATACACCGCTTGCGCCTCGCGCTCCTTGTCATAGCGATAGACATCGCCAATCGTGATCACTCCATAGATAACGCCGTTTTCATCGGTGAGCGCCGCGCGCTGCCCGGTCTTGAGCGATCCCGCCAACGCCTCTGAGACAGGGAGGGTGACAGGAATCGTCCACACCGCGCCTGACGTCAGGTGCATGTGATCGAGCACATGCTCATAGTCTGCCTTGTTTGAAAACCCGGTAAGTGGTGAAAACGCGCCAATCCCGATCAGTTCAAGGTCAGAGAGCGACCATGTTGTCAAAGGAATCTTCACCATGGACTCCGCCTCTTGCAAACATTCACTGCGCTTTGCCTCTTCTACCATGCGATTGACGATCATAACTTGAGATCTCCATTCTCTATCTTATTGATGCAGACCGCACTCCGTCTTCTCAAACTCGCTCCAGCGGCCACTACGCAAATCAGCGCCGGGCGCTACTGCTTTTGTGCAGTGAGAGCAGCCAATCGAAGGGTAGCCGCGATCATGCAACGGATTATAGGGGACATCGTTTTGTACAAGATACTTCCACACCTGCTTGTGTGTCCAGAGCGCGAGCGGATTGACCTTTAGAAGCCCAAACTTCGCGTCCGCTTCAAACACTTGCGCATTGGCGCGCGTCGGCGCCTGCTCACGCCGAATTCCCGTAATCCATCCATCATATCCTTTCAGGTGATCTGTCAGCGGCGTGACTTTGCGAATGTCACAGCAGAGATCTGGGCGGGAGTTCCAGAGCGTCTCACCATGCGTCTGCGCTTGCTGTTCAAGCGTAAGCTTTGGGCTGACGCGAATCAAGTTTGGCGAGAAGCGCCTCTTCGTCTCTTCGATCAACGCATACGTCTCAGAAAAGAGGACGTCTGTATCCAAATAGAAAATTGGCAGATTCGGCTTGATCTTCGTAATCATGTGCAGGATCACCTGATCTTCCGCCCCGAAACTGCAAGCAAATGTCAAACGGTCAATCTCTTCTACCGCGTGGCACAGGATCTCCTCTGGCGCTCTATTTTCATATATTTTTGCCCATCGCTCCACATCGTGAACACGGTCAAGAAGAATCGACACCCTAAAAACCACCATTCCGATTGATTTAGTATGTTATTTGCGTATAGTGTACCTTGCGTTTTTTTTTGTCGTCAAGAACCCACACAAAAAATTCCTCACACACACGCGACGATCATCGACTTTTCATCCTTTGCCCACACGCGGGGATCCGGACGTATCCATCATTGCGAGAATGACGGCCTGCGAGTGCGGATGCAAAACATCCTCCCATGTTTTATATCGAAGGTCTTCTTTCGAGATGTGATGCATAGCAGGCAACCCTGCACGCGCGTTCCTGCGAATCGCTTCCAAAAGCGTGCGTTTCTTATCGATGTTGCCTTGCAGCCCCTTTTTTCTCACATCGCGAAACTCGACGTCCGTCACGACGACATCTTCAGGAGCCTTCTGTTCAAGATACGGGAGTTCCAACTCAGAAAAGAGAATCTGTTGAATCTCATCCACCGAGACCTCCGCCTCGTAGTAGTCGACACCAGGTTGGTCTCCAGCGCCTTCTCCCTTGCCCGCACCTTGTGCCGGCTGACTGTCGCGCGCGATGACATCACCGATCGACGACTCTCCATCCCCTTGCCCTGCCTGCTGGCTTTTTCCGTAATTGAATCGAAAATGATACTCATCAAGCGATCGGATCGGAATTTTCACGATCTGTTTGCCATCCGTCATGATGATGCTTTCCTCACTGATGAGATCGGCGAGATTGTGGCGGATAGCCTCTTTCACCTTTTGCTGATGGCGTGCCTGATCCTGTTGCCCTTTGCGGTGAAGAGACCAATCGTCGCGACTCAACGTATATTGGCTGTGCGTCATGTCACTCACCCCTTGGGATTTTTACTCCATAAACAGCCGTTGAAAACACAAGATGCGGATGCAAAACGGGGCATGGTCACACACGGTGACGCACGCCCCGCCGGAATAAACCGTCAGCGATTAAGAAGGCTACCCGTATAATGAAGCAGCTCATTCGCGCAGGCCGCACAATACCCGTACTCTTCCATGAGTCGTTTGCTGACTTCGTTCACTTTTTTCAGTTGATTGCTGTCCGGCGTTTTGGTTGATGTCGTAATCTTTACAACATCTTTCAAATCTGCAAACAGTTTCTTTTCAATCGCCTCGCGCAATCGCTCGTGCGAACTGTAGTCAAATCGCTTGCCCCGCCGCGCGTACGTTGAGATGCGGATCAGGATCTCCTCGCGAAATGCCTTTTTGGCGTTTTCTGAGATTCCGATCTGCTCTTCGATTGAGCGCATTAATTTCTCATCCGGGTCAAGCTCCTCGCCAGTAATCGGGTCTTTCATCTTTTGCCAGTTACAATATGCTTCGACGTTGTCGAGGTAATTGTCTAAAAGCGTCTTGGCCGACTCTTCGTACGAGTAAACAAACGCCTTTTGCACCTCTTTTTTCGCAAGTTCGTCATACTCTTTGCGGGCAAGCGCGACGAAATTTAACATCCGCTCGCGATCCTCTTTCGTGATCGAAGCGTGCTGGTCAAGGCCTTCTTTGATCGCGCGCAGAATGTCAAGCGCGTTAATGCAGGATGTATCCCGCCGGATCAGCGCGCTTGAGATGCGATTGATCACGTAGCGCGGATCGATTCCGCTCATGCCCTCTTCTGGCCATTCTGCCCGCAATTCCTGAACGTCCTTTTCCTTAAATCCCTCCACATTTTTACCGTCGTATAAGTACAGTTTCTTGAGAAGATCCATGCCTTGTTTTTTCGATTCCTTGAGGCGCGTCAAAATAGAAAAGAGCGCCGCTGTGTGAAGCCCGTGCGGCGCGATGTGCACATCGCGCAAGTCACTCTGCTGGACGAGTTTTTGATAAATCTTAACCTCTTCTGATACCTTAAGGTTATACGGAATCGGCATCACGATCATCCGCGACTGAAGCGCCTCGTTGCGCTTGTTGTTTACGAAATTGCGATACTCTGTCTCGTTTGTGTGTGCGATGACCATTTCATCAGGCGAGTGAAACGCGCACAAACCAGACAATCACTTCGAATGCTACGATGAACACCGCGCGCAGAGCAGGGTTGGCGATGACGCCGCAATGCGCAGAGGCGTTCTGCCCCTCTTTAAGGGAGTTATAAGGTGGGGCAAATATACTAATCCAAAATCAAGCAGAGAAGGAAGGTGGAGTCATGACCAACGCGTACCTCCCTATTTTGTTTGTCGCGTGCATCGCGTTTCTCGCGCCTTTTCTCTCCCAGCGCGTGACGCGCGGTATCGTGCCGACAGTTGTCATCGAGATTCTGCTCGGCATTCTGGTGGGTCCCGGTGGATTGAATTGGCTCCACAGCAATCAAACGCTCGCGTTTCTCGCAGGCTTTGGCTTTACGTATCTGATGTTTCTGTCGGGTGTGGAACTCGACTTTGAGATGGTGCTCAGCTCTTCAAAGGGAGAAACACCCCTCTGGCGCGATGGACTTATCTTTTTTCTCGCCGTAGCGGCAGTCACCGCCCTCATCGTCTTTCCACTCGCCGCTGCACACGTTTTGACACATCCTTACTTTTTTTTAGGATTGATTTGCACGACATCGATGGGCATCGTCGTTCCGGCGCTCAAAGAGAGTCGCTGGCTGTCCCATCCGCTCGGCCAACGCATCCTCGGCGTTGCGCTCGCGCTTGATTTTTTCCCGCTGCTCTACCTTGCAGGCTACACGTCGATTCGCGCCAGCGGACAGGCGCGCAGTCTCTTGCTCGTCATTTTCCTCTTTCTCGCAATGGCGCTGATCTATCGCTTCGCGCAGCAGTTTCAAAACCACGCCTTTGTTCAACTGCTAAAAAAATCGGAGACAGAATTTAGCGTGCGCGGCGCGTTTGCGCTCATTCTGTTGTTTGTCGCGCTCGCCCAAGGCCTCGGTACACAGGTGGTTCTCGGGGCGTTTCTCGCCGGGGTGGTCGTCAGTCTGCTTGTCAAAAAGCACTCCGTATTCACGCAAAAAATCAACTCGATCGGTTATGGGTTTTTCCTCCCTTTCTTTTTTGTGAATGTCGGACTGACGTTTCAGTTCAGCACAGCCAAGCACTCGTGGCATTTTTGGGTGATCCTCTTGGTTCTGTTTCTCGCCATGTACCTCACGAAGTTTTTGCCGAGCGCCTTTTTGCTGCGGATGATCCCGATGAAACAAAGGATCGGCGTTGGAGCGCTGCTCGGCTCGCAGTTGAGCTTGATGCTGCTTGCCAGTAAACTTGGCCAGCAACTGGGCGTCCTCTCTGCCGATATGGCAAACGGATTGATCTTGCTCGCGATCATCTCATGCATCGTCTCGCCCCCCATTTTTTCGCGGCTTGTCGGACACAACAAAGAAGCCCTGCCCATAGAGCAGGAGACCTCACTGTCACTTGACTTGCTCCCTGAAAACTGGACGGCACAGCACATTGAAATCCGCAACAGGCGCTATGCGGGACGTCGCGTTGCGTCACTTCAATTGCCCCGCGACGTGCTGATTGTTTCGGTCAAGCGCAATGACGAAATACTCGTACCGCGCGGAACAACGCGCCTTGAGCGATTCGACACGCTCCAGGTCATCGGCGACACGACCGTGATCGAAGCAGTGCGGCTCATGCTCTCAGGGGAAACTCTGAGCTTTCGGCCATCCACATCCCGGCAGAAATGATATGCCCGTGCATGCCAAAATGGATCGAACTGTACACGCCGACGCGGCACCGTCCCCGTTAAAAACGCGCACAGTCACGCATCAATCGCCCATGTTCGCGCGATGCGCTCACGGTGTTTGCGCGAAAGTTTTGTACACGCAAGCAGCCAGCTTGCCTCTTCCTGCGTAAGCCGCGGACGAAGGAGCAGGCGATACACTTCGCTTACGATGAATTCGTCATGTGCGCGGTCGATGCGCACAAGGGGATCGTTTATCTGCACTTTTCCAGCGCGCAACGTGCGCAGGAAAAAACCGATGCGCCCCGTCTGTTGAACGCGCTCTGTCAGTGTCTTTATACCTGTATGCTCCGTGATCTTCCAACACGGGATGCGCGGTTCAGACACTTCAAGCAGCGCCTCGCCAACGCGAAACACGTCGCCGATCGCGACGTTCGTTTCGTCAATCCCGCTCACGGTCAGGTTTTCCGCAAACGATCCATACGGCAGACGCATCCCGTACTCTTCCTCAAAGCGATCATAGTGATCAAACGCATACATCAGTGTTGCACGGTCTGGCCCGCCGTGCCGCACAAGATCGCCTTGCGCGTCAAACCCGACGCCCGTTGTGCCGATCAACACAGGCCCTGTTACAGGCAGCTTTTCATATGCGCTTTCAAAAACACTTCCGTCGGACAATCGCCGCCTGCTCTGCACGCGGCCTTGCTGAATCGCGATGACTTGCACGTGATTTCGCTCCTTACCTTTTCAAAATCTTTTGCGTTTGTCTCGAGATGCATCTTCATGTATCGTCATCCTTAGAAAGCGCTGACTGTCCCTCTGTCGCGCATCACGTTGACGAGAAAGCAGGCGATTTTCGATGACCCTATCATCACACGCATCAAAGCGCGTGTCACCCCCTTTTCGCGCCGATCAGGTCGGCAGCCTGCTGCGCCCAGAGCGGCTGAAACAAGCGCGCGCCATGAAGGCTGCCGGGGCGATATCTGCAGATCAGCTGCGTCAGATCGAAGATGAAGAGATTAAACGCATCATTGCGATTCAAAAGGAGATCGGGCTGCAGAGCGTCACAGACGGAGAGTTTCGCCGCGCCTGGTGGCACTTTGATTTTCTTGAGGGGTTGGATGGCGTTGAACCGTTTGCGGCAGACCACGGCATCCAGTTTCATCAGGTGCAAACGGGTTCGCGCGGCATTCGCGTAACTGGAAAATTGGGGTTCACCCACCACCCGATGCTCGAACACTTTGCGTTTTTAAAGAGTCTCACCGGGGATGCCACCGCGAAGATGACCATCCCCAGTCCGAGCATGCTGCATTTTCGCGGCACGATCGCCCATCCCGCCTATGATGACACGGCGCTGTTCTTCCACGATCTCGCGCAGGCCTACAAGCAGGCGATTCGCGCATTTTACGATGCAGGTTGCCGCTATCTACAGCTTGATGACACCTCGTGGGCCTATTTCTGCTCAACCGAACAGGTGGCAATGCTCCGGGCAAAGGGGCAAGACCCCGAGCAATTGAAGCGCCTTTATGCGCAGACGATCAATGAGGCGGTTGCGGATCGCCCAGATGATCTCACGATCACGATGCACATCTGCCGCGGCAACTTCCGCTCGACGTGGATCGCCTCAGGCGGGTACGAGCCGGTCGCCGAGATGCTCTTTGGCGGGCTGGACATCGACGGCTTCTTTCTTGAGTATGACAGCGAGCGGGCAGGCGGTTTTGAGCCATTGCGCTTTGTGAAGCGGCCTGATCTGCGCATCGTGTTGGGTCTTGTCACATCGAAATTCGGAGAGCTTGAAGACCCTGACACGATCAAGCGGCGCATCGACGAAGCTGCGCGCTACGTGCCGATGAACCAACTGTGCCTAAGCCCCCAGTGCGGGTTTGCCTCGACGGAAGAAGGCAACCTGCTCAGCGAGGAGCAGCAGTGGTCAAAACTGCGGCACGTAGTCAAAATCGCAGAGGATGTGTGGAAGTAGGTTTGCAGATACGATGAGACCTCGCTTGGACGACAAGCGGGGTCTCATGATTTCGCAATCCAATTTTGTGTCATTTGCATTTGTTATCGATCATGCGAAAGATTGCGAATCAAGAAGATCAAAATTCGTCAAGCGTCGCTTCGAATGCATCCACCAATGTTCCGACGTAGGCGACGGCGCTGCGAATCACATCCGGGTTTGTGATATCTGCCCCCGCCATCCATGCGAGCTCCGCCGGCGTTTTTGTGCCGCCCGCCTTGAGTACGTCGATCCAGCGTTTGATCGCGGGCTCACCCTGCGACTCGATGGCCTGTGCGGCGGCCGTTGAGATGGACAGTCCGAGGGCGTACGTGTATGGATAAAGCCCCATGTAATAGTGCGGTTGGCGCATCCACGTCAGTGCCGCCCCCTCATCGATCTCGACCGTGTCACCCCAAAACTCCGCCAGAATCTCACCTTTTACGCGCGTCAACATTTGTTCCGTGATCGGTGTTCCTGCCTCCGCCGCACGGTAAATTCTGCGCTGGAGTTCGCCTTCCAGCAGATGATTGACAAAGTTGTGGTGGTATGTGCCCATGAGCCCTGCGATGACACTGCGGCGCATGCGCTTGTCATCCGACTGTTTCAAGAGGTGCTGCGCGAGCAGCAGTTCGTTCATGGTGGACGGTGACTCAATAAAGGACATCGGCGGTCGGCTGTTGCTTTGTTTCTGGTATTTTGCGGCGAGTGAGAGGTGACCCGCGTGGCCCAACTCATGCGCCAGTGTAAACACAGCGCGGGTATGGTTCTCCCACGTCATAAACACATAGGAATGCACGCCATAGACCGTGTTGCAAAACGCGCCGGAGCGCTTGCCGAGGTTATCTGAACGATCGATCCAACGCTTGGCAAAGGCGCGGCGGATGATCTCGTGATACTCTTCGCCAAGGACCTGGAGCGCGTCTAAAATCCACATCCGCCCCTGCTCATAGGTGACGGTCGGCCCGTCGGGAAGCTGTACTGTGAGATCGCAATAAAGCATCTTGTCGAGGCCAAGAAGGCGCTGCCTCAACCTTTGATATCGCCGCATGTGGGGCGCGAGTTCTGTGCGGATCACATCGTGAATGCTGTGGTAGACAGACTCATCCACTTTGTGCGGATGCAACAGCATCTGTGTGGCCGAGTCATAGCCGCGCATTTTGGCAAGCGTCACATTCTTTTCTACTTCTGCAGCGAACGTCGCCGCATAGGTCGTTCGGTAGGCGCGAAGTCCCCGCGTAAAGGATGCGTACGCATTGCGGCGCAAGATCGGATCAGGGGAGAGTTGCGAACCGCCGTCGTGCACCGGATGAGCCTGACCATCCTTGTCCAGCGCCTGGTCAAACCTCATGTCCGCGCCTTTTGACAGCGTATAGATGCGCTGGGGCGCGCTCAGTGTTTGGCTGAGGCCAAGAAGTGCCGACTCAACCTCGGCGCTTAAACGATATGGCCTTATTTCAAGCCAATTGTGCAGGGTAGGCCGAAACGCGTGGAGCGCCGCGTCGCCCGCCATCCACGATTCGACGGTTCCATCCGGCAGGGCCAGCACCTCAGATTGAATAAAAGCTGTTTTCGTTGAGCATTCCGTATCGAGCGTCGCGACACGCACAGTATCCGCTTGATGATTCGGATCGAGACTGTCTGTAGACAGACGAAATGTCGCGTAGGATGCGACACGGTTCATCCGGATCTGCAAAGCCTCGCGCGCTTCCAGACACGCTGCAAGCACTTCTGCCCCTTCAGCCAATCGGCCTTGGTACTTCGTCACAGACGGCAGTGCAGTGCGAATCGCGTCAAGCTCTGCCTCCCACGCCGTGTGCGACTCGAACAAATCGGTGAGATCCCACGTTTCCTGCAGCGGTACATCCGATCGTTTCGCGCGATGCATAGGTATCCCCCCGACCCCAAGTGTGTACAGACGATAAAACACAGTAACCTTCGCAAACCGAAAGATGGGCTGTGATGACATCCACCCATTCGACGTTTACGCTCGTACTCCAACTATACAACGAATCTGACAATTTTATCCGCAATGGATGGACGAAATTTGTCATTCTTCTCGCAACACTCTCGTGATATAGTTTTAGTGTCTATCCACACTTACTAATGTCCATTTGAATTTCTCTCAAAAGGCGGCGCTACAGCAATGATCAAGGGACTCGGACCTACAAGCATCTTCTTTTTATTTGGCACAGTCGCAGTTTTTATCATCGCAATCATTCTCGCGGTGATTGTCATTCGAATCTTTCTAAACGATCACGAGTTTTAACATCAGGGATTCTGCTCCTGCGGCGTTCGCCAATACACTGCATTTTCGCGCTCCATCAAATGTGTGGCGATCAGTTCGCGACGCAGTGTGGCATAGTCCGGATGGTGCCGCTTGATGATCGCGTTGACGTCCGCCTCTGCGTAGCGCGTTCCCACGTCAAACTTTTCGACAAGCCACGCCAGAATCACAGCACGTTTTTTGCGGCTGGCTGGAATCTCCTTCAACTCTTCACCATTTAAAAAGTCGCGCAACACCTTGCGCTCCCATGCATCCCCCTCCACATTCGCCATCTGCGCGAGTTGCTCCGGTTTCAACAGGAGGTTGACGCGCTGCAATGCCTCCGCGTTGAATTCATACACATGGACTGTCCCTTCCGGACGCATGCGCACGAGTCCCAACTCGCGCAGCCGCGTGAGATGATGGGAGATGGTGGGCGTTTTTAGAGACAGCGCTGCCGCCAACTCCTCAACGCTCGCCCCGCGATTTGTCAGAATGCCGAGAATGCGCAAGCGGCTCTCGTCTGCGAGAACCTTGAGAAATTGCACAAGCATCGAATTGTCTTCACTCGTCATGGATGATCACTCCCTCGGATTCACACCACTTTTAATTTCGCTTGACATAAATATAGATGAACATCGAATTAAAAGTCAAGAATGGTTCATGGGATGATAGCACTCCCAAGAACCGATCGATACACCCAGCCTGTCACTCGAAGAAGATGTCCTGCTTCGTGGTGCAAGACTGCGATGTGCGCTTTCCCTCACTCTACATCCGCACGTACAACCAACCGCAGTTTCGCCGTTTGCATCCTCGCCGTTCGCGCATTCGGAATCAAACGCATTTCCGAAAAAAGCGTACACAGCATCTCCCGCCTAAAAGCCACCGGAAGAAAGCGATACACATCCTCCCACGCGCCGCCCTCAATCCAAGCTTCAGCCTGATTTTTACCTACGCCTCCATCCGCTCGCAGCGATACGCTCCGTCCATCCGCGCCGTTTTCCCTCAATGCATTCGTATCTGAGTTATTATTATCCATGCGCGCAGCGAGCCCCGCGATCTCTTCATCAATTGTCGCGCGCCTGCGCAAAAACTCTTCCGCGCTGTAAACCCCTTCTTCATATGACGCATAGATCCGCGCCCTGCGCGCCTCAAGATGCCGCATCTGCCGCTCAAGCAGCGCGTCGCGCTGCGTATCGTGAGGCGCGTGAGGCCCATCGTTAAAAGGCAAGCACCTGACGCGCGAAAGTGCGACACGCAAGTCGCCAAGCGGCAGCATCGAAATCGCTTCGACAACCTTCGCCTCAACATCCGCATAAGGAAGGCTGAGGCAACCCCTTGTCTTGCAGCGAAGCATGACACTGCTGTACATACGACGCGCACCGTCCCGGCATGTATAGTGACGCTTGCTCACGCGTCTTTGCATCCGCCCGCCACAGCGCCCACACAAAAGCAGACCAGACAGTGCGTCGCGCTCATCATCCGTCAGTTCATTCCTGCGCCAAAGAGGGCGATCCCCCATCCTTTCAGACGCATCCACTTCCAAAGACCCCGTCTCCACCACCATTTTCGGTACATCCGCTTCGTTACCGCCACGTCGCTGCGCCGCGCGCGCGCTCTTTTCCTCATCTGCCGCACGCGTGACCGCGTCCCCATCCGTCGGCGCAATCGCCTCGTGTGCACCTGGCACGATGATCCACTCCTCGCGCGGGCGGGTCACCCTTTTTCCTCCCACCCGCTTCGTGACATGAAAGGTGAGATCCCCGCGATAAATCGCCTTTCGCAACATGCGATCAATCACCGCCGGGTGCCACGTTCGCAGGCGGCGCGGCGTCGCGACGCCAAGCTCGTTCAAGCGCTTCGCGATGCCATAAGCACTCAGTGGCGGCTGTCCCACGCCACCGTGTGCCAGCGCAAAGATATAGCGCACCACTTCCGCTTCTTCCTCATGCACGATCAGTTTCTGACTGACTGGATCGACGCGGTATCCATACGGCGTCGATCCCGCCATCCACTTTCCCTGAAGCGCGTAATTGTAACGCGCACCCATCAACCGTTCGCGTGTCGTCTCAAACTCTTCGCGCGACAAAAATAATTCAAAGCGGATGTGTCGCGCGTCGCTCGAATTGAGTGGATCATAGATGCGCCACGGTGTAATCACGTAGAGACGCAAGTTCCTCAGCAAATCGTAAATGCGCCCCATATCCGTATAGGACCCACGTCCCAACCGCGACAATTCTTTCACAGCGATGGCGTCATACACGCCTTTTTCTAACTGGAACAGCACATCGCGAAAGACGGGACGCGTCTCAATCTTGTCACCTGATCCGATCTCTTCCACCTGGTCATAACGCACATCGTACTTTTCAAGTACGCGCGCCATCAAGAGTTTCTGCTCCGAGAGCGTATCTTCACCCGTTCTCCGCTCGCGCTCAACATCTTGCCGCGAGCGTCTCAGGTAGTTTATGACGCGCGAAAAAGGATAGGATTCACTCACGTGCGTACCTCTCCCATCTTGCAGAATAAGGGCGTGTACCGTACGCTTTGCGATAGGCGCAATGATCTGCTATCCCTCACGTATGTTTATGATTGATTTTCTGCAAATACGCGCGATCTGACTTTTACGAAACAGGATGTGAAACGTCGTGGAACTGACCAGAGGTGTTCATCTCATTGAAGCGATGAAAGGAAGTTATGTCTACCTGATCCTTGGTGAAGAGCCTGTCCTGATTGACACAGGGATGCCTGGCAAAGCAGAAGATGTGGTAAAGGCGCTCGCACAACTCGGCATGAAGCCAACCGATCTCGCGCACATCCTTTTGACCCATCAGGACGTCGATCACATTGGCAACGCAAAAGCGCTCAAAGAAGCATCTGGCGCAACGCTGTGGGCGCCCTGCGCAGAGATCCCGTACATCCACGGCGAGACGCGCGCACAAGGCATTCGCGGTGTCATTTCCCGCCTCATGCGGGTGGATCGACCGACTGTCGATCGCTCTTACGAGGCAGGGCAGGTCATTGGCGGAATGGAAGTCCTGCCGGCGCCCGGGCACACGGAGGGACACGTCTGCCTGCTCTATCGCGATGTCCTGCTCGCAGGCGATCTCGTGACGACGCGCAAAGGCAAACTCCGCCCGTCACCGACTTTTCTCGCCTGGAATAAGCCACTGCTTGATCGCTCCATACGTGATGTGGGGATGCGCGAATTCGCCTGGGTCTGCCCGGCGCACGGTGAACCTGTGGCGCGCGGAAACTTGTGGGAAGGCATGACGAGAAAGTGAGAGAGACCGATCTCTACGAACCAATCCGCGCCCACTTTGTCGATCAAGGGTTTCAGGTGCAGGCGGAAGTCAACGATTGCGATATGGTTGCACTGCGCGAAGATGAGGTGATCATCATCGAACTGAAGACATCACTCAACATGACTGTGCTCATTCAGGCAACCGCCCGCCAGGGGCAGTGTGACGGCGTCTATGTCGGCGTCCCGGCGCCAAAAGGGCGGCGCGCGTACAAAACGTTTCGCGGGGCGACACGCGTCATGAAGCGCTTGGGGTTGGGGCTCATCACGGTCGATGTCGCGACAGGAAAACTCGCGACGCACGCAACGCCAGAAGCGTGCGTGACACGTGCGAATAAACAAAAACGCGCAGGCATCGTGCGCGAAGTAAGCGGGCGCTCGCTCTCCTACAACATCGGCGGAAGCACGCGCACAAAACTGATGACCGCGTATCGCGAAGACGCACTGCGCATCGCAAAGGCTCTGGCTGATGTGGAGGACGCGTCCGTCGCCGATGTGCGGACAAAATCGGGCGTGGATCGATCCGGCGCAATCCTCTATCGCAACCCGTACACCTGGTTTGCGCGCAGCGCGCGCGGACGCTATCAACTCACGGAGACAGGTCGAGCGGCCTTAGTGTCATATCCGCAGCCGGCGCCTTTACCCGCATTACCAGAAGAAAACACACCGCGCCAAAAAGCGCCGCAATCGCGCACACCGCGTACATTAGCGACGGGCCGCCCGCGCGCAGCAAAAAACCGTTGATGAGGTTTCCCCCGATGCCAGCAAGTCCGTTGCAGACCATGCCAAAAATACTCTGTCCCGTCGCCTGAAGCTCTTTTGTCGTCGTCTGCGCGACAAAACCGACTGCCGCAACGTAGAAAAAGCCAAACGAGATGCCATGCAAAACCTGAATGGCAATCGCAACGGACGGGACGGGGATCAGAACCTGCGTACCCCAGCGCACAACGTACGCAGTGGCAGCGATCATCATGGTTTTCTCGCGGCCGACGCGCCGAATGACGCGTGAAGCAATCAGCATCGCCGGAACGTTTGTCAGGGACGCGATAAAAAGCGCAATTCCCGTGTCCGCAAACGAACCGCCAATCTCGTGAAACGCCAGCACAAAGTACGTATTAAACGCGGTCAGCGTCTCACTGATGAGAAATCCGCCGAGCAAAAAGAGGACGAACCGCGGATTTTTAAGCAGTGTCGACATGCCCTGACGGATGCTCCCGCGCACGACGGAGGAAGGCTTTTCACGCGGCAAGAAAAAAGCGATCACGCCGCCGATTATGCAGAGCAGCGCGTACGGCAGCCAGAGCAGATGAATCGACAGATGCTCAAGATAGAGACCTCCCGCATAGCCGCCAAGCGCGTATCCCATACTGCCAAAACTGCGAATCGTTCCATAGGTCGTGCCGTGGGCGCGCGCCAAACCCACCGCGTACGCATCTGCTATCGGAGCTTGCGGCGCAGAGAAGAGCGTCGAGAGCGCATAGACCGATACGATCAGCAGGAAGTTTTGCTGATCGTAAAGAAACGCGAAGATCGCCGGAACAAGAAAGGTCAGCGCAAGTGTCGTGCGCGTCGCGTGAAAGCGATCAACCAAAAGTCCAAAAAACGGCTGTACGACGATCGCGATCAGCATCGCAAGCGACATGGCGCCGCCAATCGCACTGCTGGAAAACCCGTCGCGCTCAAGCAACAAAGAGAGATACGGTCCAAAAAATCCGCCTGATAGACCCGTTAAAAGATAAAAGGCACGCAGTGTCCATAAATGTCGCATGAGAATAGAATACCACGCCTACCCGCATTCTGAACGCGCGGCGAAAGATTTTGCCGCCGCGCACAAACTGGTTTTTATCTGACGAAAACCAAGACGCCCGCTCACCACAAACCTACGTCTTCGTGACGCCAGGAGATTCAAATCGCACGACAAGCCGGGCGCAGCGCAGCGCGAGCGCATCCCAGTCAGGACCCGTTTCGCGCCGCCAGACGATTTCCAGTCGCGCATCCTCGTCAACCATGGTGTGCAGTTCCTGTTCGTCAACCCTGTCGCCACACCGTTTCTGTCCCTTTTGTTTCATCACGCAACCACCACTTCATCGGCGGAGATTAACGCAAATCGGCCAGCCTTAAAGTTGCCTTCTTGCGTAAGTGACAAGAGGTGCCACAAAAATTTCTCGTCGCATTTGAGCATCTCCTGAAACTCCATGAGCCCGCGGTTTGCCTTGTTTAACTCACCATCAAAACGATAAGCCCGCGGATCACTCTCCGAACCGTATTCAGAGATCGTGGAAAAATCGATGCTTCCCGTCAGATCGGCGATGTCTTGCGACTTTGGATCGGATGGACTGAATGTTCCAATCCCGACTCGCTCATCCTCAGAAAGAAGGATGCGCTCCACAATCACATCCTCAATGCGCCCCTGATACTCATTTTGCAGGCGCATTCGGCACGATGGACAGAGGTTGCCTTCAATGCGAACACCGAGCTCGCGCTCGATCTCAGGACGCAACTCAAGTGGCAAAAGGTGAAGGGGCTCTTCGTGCATCGGACAACCTTTGATGCCATAGAGCGCACCTTGCGGCGTGCGCGAATAACGCTCAAGCCCCCGTTTGAGCAAGGTGACAATGGTAGACTTTCCACCGCTGACAGGCCCCATCAGGAGCAGGATGCGTTTGCGCACATCAAGCCTTTTGGCCGCAGAGTGAAAGTACTCCTCGACCAACCGCTCCAAAGCGTGTTGCAAGCCGAAAATTTCGTCATCGAAAAAAGGGTACCGTTTGTGCCCTGTCTCATCTTCTATGATGCCAGAAGCTGCGATCATCTGGTAAATCCGCGTATGCGCCGAGACTGAGACGCTCGGATCGCGCCGAACGATCTCGAGATATTCGAGAAACGTTCCTTCAAATGCGAGTTCCTCTTCCCTTGCGCGATACGCGCTCAAGCGATTGACGATGTCCACGTGTCTTCCCCCTTATTCTCCGGGTAAGGTCCCATGCATCCTAATACAGGCTCAAGGTGTCACGAAGGGCCACACCGTTTTTAGGGTGTGATATTATTCTTATGCGAAGAGTGCCGCCTCGTTGCGCCGCTCTTTTAAAATCTAATCAGTAAAGCGATAAAAAGGGAGGCTTTACGCGGTGGCTTCAGTGAAAACACGTCTCATCTTTCGCGCCGCAGTCGATGTTTTTTCCGAACGCGGTTTCGAAAAAGCTACGATGGACGAGATCGCCGCAAAAGCCCGTGTGGCAAAAGGGACCATTTACTACCACTTTAAAAGCAAAGAGGAACTGTTTGTTTTTCTCGTCGAACAGGGAACCGAACTCCTTCACGAGAATGTGCTGTCTCACCTTACGGAAGAGATGGACGCGCAAGAGAAAATACGCGAAATCATCCGCGCGCAACTCGCCTTTTTTACAGCGTATCGGGATTTTTGTATCATTATTCTGCGCGAGACATGGGGTGATGAAGCGAGGCACCGCGAATTCCGAAGAATGCTGGTGCATTATGTCCATTCGATCCGACAGGTCATTGAGCAGGGAATCGAAGAACAGGTCTTTTCTGTCGAGAATGCTGAAATCGCCGCGTGGAGTCTTTTTGGGTCAACAAGCATCACCGCACTGCACCATCTTTTTGCAGACAAGACGGTCGACTTAGTCGCGCTCGCCCCCGCCATGCAGGAGATTGCACTCGGAGGGCTTCACGCAAAAGAAATTACGTAAGCCCAGGAAACGCTTGTTGGCGCAACGCCTCATACAGCGCGAGAGCGACCGTGTTTGAGAGATTGAGCGAGCGCATGACAGGCCCCATCGGCACGCGCACCAGCCGTTCCTTGTATAACTCGTGCACAAAATCCGGAAGACCTGTGGTTTCCTTTCCGAAAATCAGATAATCGCTCGATTGATACGCGATGTCACTATACGTCCGCGTTCCAAACTTCGTAAAAAAATAGGTGTTTGCGCCTTCCTTTTGGGCGATGGCGAGAACCTCTTCGAGGGATTCGTGCGTTGTCAGATTGACATACTTCCAATAGTCCAGACCCGCGCGACGAAGTGTCGCATCGTCAATCTGAAAACCGAGCGGCTTTACCAAGTGCAGTACCGTCCCTGTAGCGGCACATGTCCGTGCAATATTTCCAGTGTTCGGGGGAATTTGCGGTTCAAATAAAACGATGTGCAACGAAAACCCTTCCTTTTTATCATCAATACGTAGGCAACAAGGCCCTGTCCCATCATAGCGGATTCAGTCCAGGAAGTGAACTAGCAAGTAGCGCGTATCCGGTGTCCAAGCATAACTGTCTTCATATGAAAAATAACGGCGATGACTGTCTACCGTGTGCGCATTAATCAGCGGCGCACCGCTTTTGTCGTGATCCACGACAACGGTTGTATGCGTAAAACGGCCGCTGTTTTTCCAATCGTAAGCGATCACGTCCCCCACCTGCAACTCACGTGGATCACTCACCAGTTTGACGCGAAAGGGATTCTTTGCTGATGTTAAAACGGTGACCAACATGTGGGCGACTGCCCACGAATAGCTCCAGTCCGGGTGCGCCCCATTCCGGTACCACCACCCTTCTGCGCGACGCGGCGATCCGTCGATCATAGGAAACCCACCCGCATAGAGCACCTGTGAGATAAAATTTGTACAATCGTCACCCATGTCGTGATAGGCCGGATTGCGCTCATTCCAGTAGCGTTCGGCATATTGAAACGCGCGTGTTCGATCATACTGAAAACCGCGCAGCGCCTGCTCCTCGAAAAAGCGCTCCATCTCTCCTTTTTGCGTCTCCTGTAAAAGCGCTGCGGGCGAATCCTCCACATCCGCTGTGTCACCTGACTCATGCAACTGATCATGCCGCACAAGCTCTGTTCCTCGCCAATGCAAGAAGTGTCTATAAACGCGCCGCTCGTGAAAGAGCTTTCCTTCAAGTTCATAGATCATGCGCAGATGCTCACTCACGTCCACGATGACCGTATCTTGAGATTCATCGCGCGTCACCGCAAGCAACTGTACATCCGCTATCACTTTGCGCTCAATCGCGTTGCGCTGTTTTTGCATGTTCCGGCGCTTTCGCATCTCAATTTGCGTTTTCGTAATCCCGCCCGCGGTTTCAAGCGATCCATCGTCCCCCGTCATCCAGGCGTCGTTTCGCCGTTGAAAAAAGGCCTGCGTTTGTCCAATTGCGTCACGCATACACGTCACCCCCGAAACATCGTATGCGCTGATCGCTCAGCGTTTGCAAAAGACACCGAAATTTGACCATAACCCCGCAGGGACAGTCGCCCGCCTCAAGACATACGATAAGAAAACAAGAGAGGAGGAACGCGAGATGGACAAATCGCAACTCCCACCCTGGCTCAAGAGTTTATGGCGTGAATTGACGAAACCACCTGCGATGCTGGGTACTACAAAAATGAGCGCGGCACCGCGCTCTGCGCCAAAAAACACCGAAAAAGAAAGGGTGGCTGCAGAAGAAGACACCGAGGAACACCATGTGCCATCGTGGCGCGCTGCTGCGTATGCCGAGAGTCCGACGGATCCTTTTTTGCAAAAGCGCATGTGGGGTACAGAACAGCGTGTCAAACGCATCGCGCAGCGCTATTTCCATTCAAGGCAACAGCAAAAGCCGGCGAGCAAACCGCGCCCAAAATCACTGCAAACGCGACGTGGCTTCAAAACGGCGCGTCCGGTTGCAGCGGCGGAAGTCACCACATCAGCACGGCGCGCAGAAGCGCGCAAGTCTGATGCGACGCTTATTGCGACACTGCGACGAAAAGAAGAAGACACCCTCTTGTCTTCACCTCTTTCCGATGCATACGGTCAGGACATCGTACGCATGACGCAAGTGGCAAATATCTGGCGCATGGAACTGGCAGACGGATCTGCCTATGCGCTAAAAAAAACATCCATGCAACCTGAGCGGATCACATTCATGGCGGATGCGCTCGATCAATTGAGCCGCTCTGGCCTGAAGGTTCCCACGCTGCTGCGAACACCTGTGGGAAAACCGTTCGTCACAGAACGCAGCGCGCGCTACTACGCCGCGCGTTTTATGCAAGGCAAACCGGCGCGTTTTGAGAATGTGATTGAGGTTGGAGCCGTCGCGCGAGCGCTTGCACGACTGCATCAAATGAGCCAAAATCTCCATCTCAGCGGATATGAACCACCTGCTGTCTATCAATTAGAAGATTTGCTTGAGCAGCGAGCAACCTTCTTGCAGCAGTTTAGCGCAAACAAAACCTCACTCGATCTCAATGAAACCGTTCAGCCGCGCTTGGACGAGGCACTCACACTGGCGCTTACGCATGCACAAGAAGCGCTTTCCTTGTTTTCGCTTCCCGCCGCGCAGGATGCATTAAAGAGCGCACGGCAGCAGCGCGCACTTTGCCACCTTGATGTCACACCGCGCAATGTGATCATCCACCCCGAAGGGCGCGCTCAACTGATTGATTTTGACAGGATGACCTATGCGCCGCCTGCCCTTGATCTCGCCCATCTCTTGCGACGTGCGATGCAGGCCACAGGGACATGGTCAAGTGAGATCACGGTAGGGCCACTGCTTGCCTATAACCGCATTCGCCCTTTGCACCAAGGCGAGTACGTTTTGATTGAGGCGTTGCTGACTTTCCCCCATCGGCTGTACCGCATCCTTGCGAGCCTGATGGATGAACGAATGACAGAGGCGCAGCGAACCGCAGCGCTTCCCACGCTCACGCGCGCAATCGATGAGGAAGCAAAGCGCCACGCGTTTCTTGAAACGTATGCCCGCCAAGTCACGCGGCGGCTGCCCGCCCCTTGATTGATTCACACTGCACTGCCACTAGCTGAGCGCCCAGGCCATCTCACAGCGCGCCTTTTCATCCGTCTCGACCTCATACGCTTGACGCACGGCGGCGCGGTTTGACTCCGAATCGATTTTTGCAAGCGCCCACGCGCTCATCGCGCGCAGTTCAGGCCGCGCGTGGGCGAGATACGTGATAAGCACAGGGACCGCCTCGACGTTTCGCGCATTCCCGAGTGCCACGATCGCATTTCTACGCCAGATCGCGGGGCCCCGCCAAGCGGCTGCAGTATGCCCAATGCGCTTCATGAGCGCGCGGTTTGAGAGTGTGAGAATCTCTAGCAAATCAGGAAAATCAAGTGGCGCGACAGGCGGCCCAAACGCTGTCGGAACGACGCGATCATCGTTTCGCGGGCATACCGTCTGACACGTGTCACACCCCCAGACTCGCCGCCCCAGCGGCGCGCGAAACTCTGGCGGGACAATTCCGTGCTCTTGTGTAACGTAGGACAGACAGCGCTTCGCGTCGAGTGTATACGGCGCCAAAAGCGCACCCGTCGGACACGCCGTCAGGCAGAGATCACACGCGCCACAGATGTCCGTCTCCCCTGGCAGGGCCGTACGCATCCCCTCCGCCCCTTCAACGCGCAGATCGGTCAACAGCACGCCCAAAAACACATACGTCCCGTGTGTTTTCGTAATGAGCATTCCGCTTTTTCCAATGGCGCCAAGTCCCGCGGCAGCCGCGTACGCGCGATCGACCAGCGGCGACGTGTCGATACAGGGAAGAAACTGTGCAGGCTGCGCCGCGCACGCTTCAAGCTGCGCGGAGAGTCGCAAGAGCACATCCTTTAGCACGCGATGGTAGTCCGTGTGTCGCGCATAGGCAGAGACCGAACCGTGGCGCCGGCCTGTCGGATGCCGTAACGATTCTGACGCGATGTGATACGGAAGCGCGATCGCAAGGACCGACTGAACGCCCGGCATAAGCGCGTGCGGATCAAGACGCGACTCCGAAAAAGGGTGCTCAAAACCCGAATCGCGCTGTTCATCGTAATAGCGCCTTAGAACAGGCTCAAGCTCATCAAGACGGCGTGCGGATACAACTCCAATGTGTTCAAGTCCAAGCATCGCGGCTATCTCGTCAAGCTGATCCCTCGTGATGTCGTAACCCTTCATATCCCATTCACCTGCTCGCGCGCGTCACTCCGCGCGTCTTTTTCCACCCACTGCCGCGCGCGCCAGCGCGTCACACCGCTCATTGTACACGTGTCCACTGTGGCCTTTGACTTTGACAACCGTGACGCGGTGCAGTTCAAGCAGTGGCAGCAACTGCTCCCACAAATCGCGGTTCTTGACAGCCTCTTGCTTACTGTTCACCCACCCATTCTTTCGCCACTTCACATACCACTTCTCGTTGATGCAGTTGATGAGATAAGCCGAATCGCTGTATAGCGCAACATCGCACGGTTTTTTTAGCGCCTTAAGCCCTTCCACGGCGGCGAGAATCTCCATGCGCTGATTTGTCGTTTCTGGCTCACCGCCGGATAGCTCTTTCTCGCGGGCACGGCTTACCAGAATCGCCGACCAGCCACCTGGCCCGGGATTTCCACTGCATGCTCCATCCGTGTAAAGATCGACGTGTACAAGTGACATCTTCATCATCCTTTTCATTTCAGCACGAAAGTTCGCGCGTCAAGTGACGCATACTATCTCTGCCATATAGCGCGTTTTAAACAAAGGAGCATTCTTATGCGTTGTTTCGACCGATACCCTGTGTCACACCATTGTACCATCATGCACTGCGGCGGTCGTCGATGAATCTACTCGCAACCGTCATGATCTCACTGTTGCTTCCATGCATCGCTCAAATGAACGCGGCAAAACCGGATATCTGGGGAAACGGCGTCACACGAATTCCCGCTTCTGGCCAACAACTATGGGAAGCGCGCGCGCCCCATCACGTTTTTTTTCACGTCAAGACCACAAAGCGAATTGTGGCACTCACCTTTGATGACGGGCCGCATCCATCCTATACGCCAGCCATCCTCACGATCCTTCACGACCACCACGCACACGCGACTTTTTTTTGTGGTAGGAAATGAAGCCAGGCACTATCCGCACATCTTGCGCAAAATCATACACGACGGCAATGAACTCGGAAATCACACATCCAATCACCCAAAACTCAGCCAGTTGACGGAAAAGGAAATCCTGGCGTGCGACGAGTCGATAGAAGATGTGACAGGCTTTCGTCCTGTCTTGTTACGCCCGCCCGGCGGGCATATCAGCGATCGCCTGCTCACACTCAGTCGCAAAACTGGGCATATTTTGATCATGTGGACATGGGATGTCGACGCCAAAGACTGGATGAAGCCAGGGATTCGCACCATTGTGCGAAAGATTGTAGATCACGTCGATCCAGGCGATATCATCATCCTGCATGACGGCGGTGGCAGACGTACGCAGACGGTCGAGGCGCTTCCGCTCATTTTGTCTGACCTGGCTCGCCGCGGTTATGCGTGCGTTTCTGTCAGCGAATTGTTCAGCCAGACACATCTTCAAAATCTAAAGCCACAAAAATAAGCTAAGCGCTCCTGACAGGATAGACGGTAGCATGGCGCTCTCGCGCCGCCGTCGACGAGATAAAACCATTGGCTGCGCGGGGTTATTTCTGGATGGGCCTCTCACTTATTACAGCAAAACGCGCAGTGTGAAATAACCGATGGAAAAACCCGCGCCAAGCAGCGCCAGCAGGCCGCTCCCGACCGCCGCAAGGCGGTTTCGCCTCTTCCAGTACCAGATGGTCAGATTCACGGTATAGATCAAAACGAGAATGGGCGCGGCAATCGAGAGCACGAATTCAAACACACTCATCGCAGCACCTTCTTTCGAAAGCCAAGACGTGTTCGCGGCTCTTCAGACGCTTGGCTGTCATCGTGTTTTCCGCGGTTTCTGCCGCGATGGCGCCGCGACTTAACCCACTCGATAAGACGCGCGATCGCGGCAAGACCAACCGGAAGCGCGAGGGTCACAATCCAACTGTACCGCTCAAAATAATTCTCATAAAGCATCTGCACTGTCGGCAAGTCTGGCGGCAAAAAGGCAATCACATAGATCAGCACGATGAACATCGGAAGCAGCGGTCGATAAAGCGGCATACGAAACGCGTGAGCGTAGAGATACCCCGTAAGCCATAAACCAAACCCTAGCTTGATGACTGCGGCAGAGATCCATAAAAACACAAAAATGGACTCCAGCCGTTGAATATACCGCCCCACGTAAATGACTCGCGCGAGTTGGTACAGTGGAAAAGGAACCGCTCCGGTCACCGCCTCGGCAAACGTGCCGATAAACACCAGAAGAACGACTGACATGATCACCGCTGAAAAGGAGATGCTTATGACACCAACGCGCAGCGTGTGCTTGTGGTTGCGCAGAGTCGCCGCCAGAATCATCACAAGCAAAAGCTGTGGAAATTCCCCCGTGTTGCGAAAACTGCTTGTCGCGAGTGCAAGCGGGCCGTTTCCAAGAATGGGAAATAGCAGGTCGCGGCGAAACCACGTCATCGGCAAAAGGGTCAACACGATGAGTCCCACCAACATGACAGTCCCAAGCAGGATAGAAACGCGTGTAAATCCTTCGTAGCCTGCCATCGCATAGTAAAACACCGTCAGCAACAGCAGGAGAATTATAATTGAAGTCGGTGTCACCGGAAGCACAGTGGTGATGATCGTTTCCGCAAATTCACGCGCGTTAAGCGCTGTCTGCAGCAAGAAATATAAGGACAGCGCCAGCGCGATCGGCATCGTGAGAAAATGGGTCAAATTCTCTTCCAGCGATTCAAGCCAGTTACGCTTTGCGGCAGACCGCTGCAAGAGAAACACAATAAACAGCGCCACAAGCATGAGGAGCGCACTGAGAACTGGGATAAAAAAAGCACCTTGCGCGCCATGCTGGGCCAAACGCGATGGAAAGCTGAGAAAGATGTCGGTTGATCCATAGACTGTGAGAAGCGCACCGAGTTCGAGTCCGCCCACTCTGCCTGTACGCAATGCGACTCCGCCCTCACGCGCCTTTTGCTGACTCATTCTTTCGCACGCCCTTTCCGTCCCCACCCGCGACGCGCACGTTTTGCCTCTTGCGAATCAGCAACACGTGGATCAAACCCGCGCGTAACATCCGCCTCTTTTTTTGTCCGAAGCGGCCAGTACGCCTTAGGGCGCTTTTCCATCTTGAAGATTTTCCCGCGCAGCAGACTGTCAGGAGATGACACGCGACGCGGGGCAATCGGACTCATGATGGGCACTCCTAAACTGCGACTTGTGACCATGTGCATGAGCAGGATCATAAGCCCAAGCGCGATTCCGTAAAAACCAAACATCGCACCAGCCACGATGAACCCAAATCTCAAAAGCCGCACACTAAACGATAAATTATAGTTTGGCATGGTGAATGACGCCAGCGCAGTGACTGCCACGACAATGATCAAAAGCGGGCTGATGATCCCCGCCGCGACAGCCGCTTGTCCGAGAATCAAGGCGCCGACAATGCCTATCGTCGGACCGATAATGGTGGGGATGCGAATACCGGCCTCGCGAATCAATTCGATTGAAAATTCCATCAGAACGACCTCTAAAACGACAGGAAAGGGAACGCGTTCACGCGACGCTGCGATCGCCAACATGAGATCCGTCGGGATCATCTCCGGGTGAAAATTGGTGACCGCAATATAAAAGGAGGGCAGCAAAAGCGCGATGGCAAGTGAGATCAGGCGGATGACCCTGATAAAAGAGCCAAACGGAAAGCGCAAATAAGCGTCTTCTGACGTTTGCAGGAGTGTCCAGAACAACACTGGCGCGAGAAGTGCAAATGTGCTGTGCCCGACAAAAATGGCCACCTGCCCTTCTGAGAGGCCGTACGCGACACGGTCAGGTCGCTCCGTCGATAAAAATTTCGGAAAGAACCCGATCGGACCATCCTCGAGAAATTGTTCCATCATTCCACTGTCAGGTAAATAATCGATTTCGATTCCCTTTATGCGTTTTTTGATCTCAGACACAAGCTTTGGATTGACCACGCCGTCTAAGTACATGATCGCCACATCTGTGCTCGCAAGCGTCCCGATCTGCATCATCTCGGTAACCAGTCTTGGCGAGCGCAGCCTTGCCCGCACGAGACCCGTGTTCGCGCGAAAGCTCTCTGTAAATGCGTCGTGGGGGCCGCGCACCACTGCCTCAGATTGAGAAAGACCCACGGTGCGATGTTCCCAGCCCTTGGTTTCAACCGAAAGCACTGCGCTGATTCCGTCAAAGAATAGAACCGTGCTTCCCGCAAGAATGTTTTCAGATGCTTCTTTCCAGGTTTTAAATGCAACCGCCTGATTGCCTGGCACGAGCGCCTGCTTGATGTGATCGAGCCACTGCCCCCTTGGCGTCTGGTGGTCGAGGGCGGTCAGATACATGAGCGGTTCGAGAATATGCGTATTAATGATCGTTTTATCCGCGAGTCCATCGACAAACACAGCGACTGCTTGAAACGGGTGATCCCCGCCGACAAAAAAATCGCGAATCACGATGTCCGCATTGCGCGGCAGGCGAAAAAGTCGCGCCAGAATTCTTCGATTCGTTGCCAGATCGTACTGGATCGCCTTTGGAATCGGTCCTTGAAACGAGCACGTTTCCCCATTCGTGCGGCGAATGGCGCGTGCCATTAGCTCTTCAAACGAGATCGGTTGAACTCTTTTTTGAAATGTCTGTTCGCGCGTGTAGACATCGCGCATGGTCAGTTCGCGATCTTCACGCTTGTCCGAGATCTCCACGTCACTCTCGTAGTCAGCGCGCTGTTGTGATTCACGGAGGTTCACTTTTGCGTAGCGCACGCGAAGCCGCGCAAAAGGAGCGTCGCGACGAGCGTTGCGGCGCTTTTGCGGAAGTTTTTGTTGATCTTCAGGCGTTAATTGAAACGTCTCATCCATCACAGAATCATCGACTGTGAGAAGTCGTGTAAAACGGCTCCAATCCATGCGCGACCCCCCACCAGTATCCTCGTGATCTCTCTCATCCGAGTATTTCCAAGTGGAGGTATCGTATTCGCTGACTAAAAGAGGAGTTGACCGAGCAGCGCAAAGGATAGCCCGATCAAGACAAGCGCGATCGTCCACGAGATGATCTTGCCGAACGCTTTGTTTCGATAGTTGCCCATCACCGTTTCACTGCTCGTCAGGCGAATGAGAAAGATAAGCGTTGGCGCAATCAAGACCCCTCCTGCAACTTGCGCGAGCACCGCCGTGAAATTGAGTGGAAGATGCGGTATCAAAATGGCGCCTGCCGCCAGCGCCAGGCTGCCGATATAGACGGCGTAAAAGCGCGGGGCAGCCGCAAGCTTGTCATTGAGACTGCGCGCCCAGCCAAGCGTTTCTGCGATCGTCCAGGAGGAAGAGAGTGAGATCGTGATGGATGCGAGAAAACCTGCGTTAAAGAGGCCAAAGCCAAAGAGAATGGCGGAAAAGCGACCCGCAACATGGGCGAGTGAGAGAATGAGGAGCGCGGGCGACGCACTCGCGATGGAGGAGACGTGTCGATAGAGCACCGCCCCACAGATCATGATGGCCGCCGCAATGATCACCTGAATGATGCTTCCAAGCGCCGTGTCGATGCGCGCCAATTTCAGGTGACGGATCTCCACACCTTTATCGATGACTGCGCTGCCCTGAAAAAAGATCATCCAGGGCGCGAGCGCGTTGCCAACTGTCGCGATGACGAACCAGAGCACACTTGCGTGGCGCATCGGCAGGGACCAGTGCAAGAGCGCATTGGCGAGCGTTGCGCCATTCGGATGGGTGAGGATGGCCACAATCAAAAACACGATGTTGAGTGCGCCAACGAGCAGTGCGAGTCGCTCTTTGGTGAAGTAACCCGTAAAGATTGCGATGGCGACGACGAGCAAAAAGCTCACAACATCCGCAAGCGTGAGCGGCCAGCCGAGCAGCGTGAGTCCCGCTGTCATCCCGATGAACTCGGTCATGAGCGTCAAGAGATTCAAAATGAGCAGTGTCACCATCTGAAACCGCCCAAAACCTTTTCCAAAGTGGATGTATACGAGTTTCGCAAATCCCTGTTTTGTCACGGCGCCAAGCCGCACGGTCATCTCCTGAATGGTGTACGTGACAATCGAGAGACACAACACGAGCGGAATAAAGAAGCTCAGTCCAAACGTCGCGCCTGTTACAGCGTAGGATACGACACCACCCGCGTCATTGTCGCCGATCATGGCGAGAAGTCCCGGGCCCATCAAAAGCCACAGGGCCATCGACCACGCGCGCAATCTCTGCGTCCACGTTTTGCTCTCACAAAGTGTCACTGGGTCATTTGCGATTTCTTGTTCGGCGGAGGCGGAACGTGTGCGATTGTTCAAGCCGTGTTCCCCCTTCTCCATACGCAACTCAGCATATGAACAGGGGCAGGGCTTTGTGCACAGCGAACCGTATGAGTCGTTCAGGGACTGGTGATCAGAAATAGCGTAGGGCTATCCTTGAACGCGTGGACTAGATGTCAAAGACCACTTCCTCGCCTGTCGGATCACCGTCTGGACCGGACAACGTTTTAAACACAAAACGCTGCGAAGCGAACTCGTCAGGGAGTGCGGGGGTAACCGTGAAGGTGAAGCTGAAGTGGTATGAAGACCCACCGCCACCCGAACTCACGGCGTCATACGGCGCACCCACTTCCAATTCGAAGAAAGGATGGGGTGGGCGGCTATGATTTGCTGCATTTGGCATCGATTCGTAGTCAAGCAGGAGTTGTACCACGCTGGCATTTTGATACTGACGGATGAATGAGAGCGTATACATCACCCCGTCGCGCTCAAGCGAGCGGAGCATGGGGATGTACTTGCGAAAGTTTTCTGGCTGGATGCGCGGACGGAAACTCGACGGGCGGCGCGCAACCGCAAAAATAGAGTGCAGGTAATTCTCATACAGACCGAATTTCTCGGACCACGCAGCAATCTTTTCCGGCGACGGCAACAAAGCCGGTTCGCCTGACAGTTCCTTTCGCTGCTTGAGCAATGCACAGATCTGTTCGTCAATCGACGCGATGCGCTCATCCTCGTAGTGTGAAAAGCGCTCGTCCGGCTTGCGGATCATCACCCTAAATCCACCTCCATCATGAACTCGTATCACCAAGCACTCCATATTGAAGATCTGCGAGCGATCGCGAGACATAGATTCTCGCAACGATAAACATATCACGAAAAATTCCGTATGATATAGAAAAATAATGCAAAAAAGGCGCCTAAACGCCAGACAAACACATCACAAACCTCCGTTTTGCCCTACAGATTTGCACCGCGATCACGCGCGCGCATTCGCTTTTGGCGCTTTGCACTCTCGCGAAAGGTCCGGCACGACACTGCAAGTTCACAGCGACTGCACTGTGGTTGCCGGGCGCTGCACACGCGCCTGCCGTGAAAAATCAACCAATGGTGCGCTTGCGTCCACTGCGCCTTTGGAATCCGGCGCATCAGTTGTTGTTCCGTCTCAAGAACATCATCGCTGTCTGCAAGCCCGAGTCGATTCGAGACGCGCTGCACATGGGTATCCACCGCGATCGCCGGAACTCCGAAAGCGTTTGAGAGCACGACATTCGCCGTTTTGCGCCCGACACCAGGAAGTGCGACAAGCGTCTCCATCGTACTGGGAACCTCGCCGCCGTGCTCGCCGCTTATGAGCCTGCTTGTTTCAATGATGTTTTTCGCCTTCATCTTGTAGAGTCCACACTGTGCGATCAAGCGCTCCACATCTTCGAGCGGCGCGTTTGCCATCGCTTCAGGTGTTGGATAGTGTTTGAACAGCTCCGGCGTGATCATATTGACGCGCTTATCCGTACACTGCGCAGAGAGTATCGTCGCAATCAAGAGTTCGTAAGGATTGCGGTGATCGAGTTCACAATGTGCATCCGGGTAAAGATCCTCAAGTGTACGCAAAATCGTCCCCACCGGCACGCGCGGCAGCGTACTCGCCATTACACATTCTCCTTCTCTGACGCGCAATCGACAAACACACGGGATACACGCGCAACTTCAATCGCACCTTCTTGCGCGAACGCTCGTTCAAGGAGTTCCCGCATCATTGGAGGCGCATAAACGTATCGCGCAGGATGCAGGTTCGTATAGACAGGAGAGAGCGCCAGGTACTCACAAATCGCCGCTGTAACGGTTTCATTCCCCCGCAGCACGCGACCGTCCTTCTTTAGATGGAGAACGCGCACCCGCCCACCTTCAATCGACGGATCCGATGCCGCAAAAACCTCCACACCCGAGACGTGAATCCTGCCAATGTAGTGGCCGCGAAACCCGAATCCAAATCCTCGCTTCGAGATCGTTTCCAGCGCCAGACCTGCTTCAATGAAGGCACAAAGTGTAGCGACATCGATCTCCAAAAGTACCGCGCGCATCGGCGTTCCGCAAATCGCCAGGAGATCGCCGCGCGCAATGGCTCCCTCGCGCAAACTGGCCGTGATCACGCCACCGTTTACAATGGCCACATCCGCCGCGAACTCGCGACGCATCTGATCGCACAGCAAGTTGGCCACGTCAGACTCCCCAAACTGCGCGTGGCGCAGCGGCTCGTGCAAATATCCGACAACACGGTTAAGCGTACGGCGTGCCTCATCCTCAAACGAAGCAGTCACGCGAATGACGCGCGGATCTTGCTGCGCGCGACGGTCCGTGAAGACAAGTTTCGATGTGATGTTTGCCACGCGCTTGTCTTCCACGCAAATCACCGTATGTCCATACGCAATGCCTTGCTTGCCCGCCTGAACAATCCACGTATTCCCGCGCTTCACACTCGCCTGAAGAAAATGGTGCGTGTGGGCGCCGACGATCAGATCGACAGGCAATCCCTCGTCGGCCAGTGACTGATCCACCGCCAGGCCCAAATGAGACAGCATGATGACGACGTCAGCGCCGCGATTGCGCAGTGACGCGCTGACGCGCCACGCCGCCTCATGCGCGTCAAACGCATTCACCCCGAGCGCCTCCATGATCGCGGGATAAAAGACGGTAACCCCAAAAACTCCGAGTTTCAAGCCATTCAGGTCATACATCCGCCCGTCTGCAAACGCCTCTATGTCATCCGGAAATGTCATATTCGAGCAAAATACAGGAGTTTGCGCCGTGCGCAAGTAATCGTGAAGATGATCCTTCTCAAGCGTCAGCGTCTCATTGTTTCCAAGCACCATGCCATCATACTGAAGTGCGCGCAACACCGCCGCATTCACGCGACCGCACGTCGCGTCGCTCAGCGGGTGAATGCGATCCAGATGATCCCCGATATCAAACACGAGGACGTGTTCCCCCCGAATGCTCAGCGCATCGCGGAGCGCCGAGAGCGATGCAGTCAACCGCGCAAACAGCGCGAGATCACTGTGCACATCATTCGTGTGAAGCACATGCAGGTTCATTGCGCATCACACCGATACGCCACGCAGTTCCAATTCATCTGCGGCAGCCTGCAATGCGCGAATGACAAATTCAATGTGTTCATCAAGCGACCGACCGAGTTCCTCCGCACCCTGATACACATCCTCACGCGAGACACCCTTGGCAAACGCCTTGTCCTTCAGCTTCTTTTTTACACTTGCCACGTCAACATCCATCACACTTTTTGTCGGCCGAACAAGCGCCACCGCCGTCACAAATCCGGAAATCTCGTCACACGCAAACAGGGCGTGATCAAGCCTCGTCTTTCTTCGCTCACCTGTGCGGTCCGCGTGCCCCGCAATCGCCTCGATCACATGTTCTGGATAGCCGAGATCGCGCAGAATCGCACCGCCGACAACCGTATGCTCCTCCACACTTGGATACCGCTCATAGTCAAAATCGTGGAGCAATCCGACAACGCCCCACTCATCCTCGTCTTCACCGTAATATTTCGCATACGCCCGCATCGAAGCCTCTACCGCCAGCGCATGTTTAATGAGTCCTTTATTTTCTGTATACTCGCGCAACAAAGCGTATGCCTTTTCACGATTCCGATAATCCAACACAGAACTTCCCTTCCGTCGTTTATACGCAGTCTGTGACTGCCCCAATCATTCTGCGCGACCCAAACTGAGATCTGCCAGTGGATACAAGCGGCAGAGAAGCTCCAGCGTCTCATCTAACTCATCGAGCAGCGCATCGGGTGAAACCGATTGGACATACGCCTTTGACCACTCACGGCCAAAAAGGAGATCGCCGCGCTTTACTTCCGCCGAGCGCCCCACCAACTGTTTATAAGCTTCATCTGTCAGCGCCGCTAGTGCGACCCCCGACGTCGTCATATGATCTTTGTACACGAGAAAGTCAGGCGGAAGTAGCGTTCGCGTCGATTCCAAATTCTCAAGCACTAGTTTTGCAAATGCAGCCTTATAAGGCGACTCGTAGATAAAGCCAAACTGCAGGAACACGTGAGAAGACCACATTCCAAGCATAAACGTCGGCCACTTTTTGTACCCGCGCTGATCTTGCGAAAAAGCAACCCACGAGTCTTTTGGCGGATTGGTTTTGCGACGCGCGTGTTTTGCGACATGCGCAAACACGGGACGCCCCAGTTGCGCCGCCAAACGGCCGGAAAAATGTTCTCCCAGTTGCTCGAATTTCGGGCGCAATTGCGTGCGCAGCGCAGCCATGCGCGGTTCCAGGCCAGGAACTGTAAACACGGCAAAGTCCGCCTCTTCAAACCCGCCAAACCAAGCATTTTGAATCTCCGCATCCTTAACGAGCGTCGCCTTCACGCGTTGACCCACTCCTGCAAAATGGATTCCGCATCCATCTTGAATTTTGAATTCGGAAACACCGCGTCACACCCGGCTGCCTTCGCGCGCGTCAGCAAATCTTTTCGGACATGAGGGCCAAACGCCACAACGTGAGCGCCATTTCCCTTTGCGCGACTCACCATGCGCTCAAGATCTCCACCCACCGCCGAAAGATCCAGCACAACCAGCGTCGGAGCCACTTGCGTAAGCTTCTGGTCAAAATCCTCCTGCTGCTTTACAACAGTCACCACATCATTGTCACGACCTGCCGCTTCACGCAACTGTACGGAGAACATCAAGTCAGGAACAAACGCCAGAATCGCTTTTCCCGCCATCAGCCGTCCCTCCTCATCTCTGTCTTTCTTCGACGAGAGATAGGGGCACGCTCTCCTGCGTCCCCCATCCACCTACCATTTTCAGTAGTGTATCACACCCGACTCTAAAGTGCGCACTCCTCAATCTCAAAACCTAAATCCTCGATCATCTTCCAATCCGCGACAGGTTCTTGTCCAGCAGTCGTCAAGTAGTCGCCCACGAAGATGGAATTTGCCGCATACAGGGAGAGCGGCTGCAGGCTGCGCAAGTTAATTTCGCGCCCGCCTGACACGCGGATTTCTTTGGTCGGATTGACAAAGCGAAACATCGCAAGCACTTTCAGACAATAGCGGGGATCGAGCACCCGCATGCCCTCAAGCGGCGTGCCGTCAATCGGGTTGAGGAAGTTGACCGGAATCGAATCTACGTCAAGCGCTTGGAGTTCAAACGCGACATCCACCACGTCGTCGTTCGTCTCCCCCATGCCAACGATCACCCCCGAGCAAGGAGACATGCCCGCCGACTTTACGTGTTCAATCGTGTCGACGCGGTCCTCATAGGTGTGGGTCGAACAGATGCGGTCATAGTGTCCTTCGCTCGTGTTCAGGTTGTGGTTAAAGCGGTGCACACCTGCATCCGCCAACAAATCCGCGTCTTCTTGGGTGATCAGACCCATGCAGCAGCAAATCTTGAGTTGGGTCTGTGACGTAATCTCGCGAACCGCATCTGCGACTTCATTCACCTCGCGCTTTGACGGACGACGTCCGGACATGACGATGCAGTATGTCCCTGCCTTGCGTCTTGCCGCCTCCTGCGCACCGTTTAAAATCTGCTCGCGATCAAGCAGCGAATATTTCTCGACGGGCGCTGAGGAAACAATCGATTGGGAACAGTAGCCGCAGTCTTCCGGGCACATCCCACTCTTTGCGTTGATGATCATGTTCAACTTCACTTTATTCCCAAAGTGGTGACGGCGAATCTCATAGGCGGCTGAAAGCAGTTCGAGCAATTGCGCATCTGGTGTCTGCAAAAGCGCGAGTGCCTCTTCTTTGCCAATCCCTTTCCCTGCGATGACCTGCTTTGCCAAGCCGTGAAAGTTGTGAGTGATTTCTTGAATCGACATCCTTGCTACCTCCTAAAAATCGATTGGTAAGGCTCAACGCGATTGTGTTTCACACTTCTTTGTTATCCATGAAGCGCTGTTTGTTCAAAGGCGACCGCCGGATTCCACTGACTCAATAGGGCGTCTGCCGCGCGCGAGAGATCCAGCGGTTCAAGGTGAGGAATCACCGCGACAACAGGACACTTCGCGTACTGTTCAATCATGGGCAAGTTTGCCCAGGCAAGATCCGCCTCGTCTTCAGGCATGCCAGAAACGACAACGCCCACCACGTCAATCCCGCGCGCGCGCGCATACGCGACGGTCAGCGCTGTGTGATTGACCGTTCCAAGGCCTGCGCGCGCCACCACCAGCATTCGCGCGCGAAGCTCACACGCCAGATCGCACACAGTAAAATCGTCAAGCAGTGGGGCCAAAAGCCCACCGGCTCCTTCCACGATTGTATTCGCGTGCGTCATAAGATAGGTTCGCGCGTGCGCCAAAAGTTCCTCCCGCCGCAGATCCACTCCAGCACGCGCGAGGGCAAGCCCTGGCGCCAGCGGCTCTTCAATCGCGCGGCAACACATCTGCTCAGGTAAATCGGAAAGTCCTGACGCGGCGCGCAGACGCATCACATCCCCTTCCGGGTGATGAAGCGCGTGACCGCTTTGCAGCGGTTTATAGAGGCCAATGTCCATCCCCTGTTCGCGCAGGATGCGCCCGAGCAGGCCTGTGACCACGGTCTTGCCAACTTCGGTATCCGTCGCTGTCACGAGAAGAACACTCATCGCAAGGTCCCCCCCACACGCGCGCTCGTCTCCTCCTCAATGGATCGGTACAGGATGTCGAGCATCGCGCCTGCCTGTTCCTTTGTGACGATGAGCGGCGGAATAAACAGGCACACCGAGCCGAGCGGCCGCATGATCATGCCGTATTCCCGACAGCGGTTGCCCACGTGCCAGCCAATTCGCTCTTCAAATGCAAACGGCTCGCGCGTCTCGCGATCGCGCACCAGCTCAATGCCGACAAACAGTCCCTTTTGGCGGATGTCTCCGACGGCGGGAAGATCCCAAAACTTCTCAAGCCGCTCTGCGACGAACGTCGCGACATCCTGGACATGCTCGATCACCCGCTCTTCCTTAAACAGGCGCAGGTTTTCAAGCGCAACCGCACAGCCCAACTGATTGCCTGTAAACGTGTGCCCGTGATAGAACGTCTTATTCGAGTCATACGTTCCAAGAAACGCCTCGTAGATTTCATCTGTCGCCAAGGCTGCGGCGACTGGCAGATAGCCGCCCGTCAGCCCTTTTCCTATCGTCATCAGATCAGGCCGCACGCCGTCGTGATCACTCGCAAACATCTCGCCCGTGCGACCAAATCCTGTGGCAACCTCGTCAACGATCAAGAGAACACCGTGTTCTTTACAGAGCGCCTCAATCTCTCGCAGATACCCGTCGGGCATGGGAATAATCCCGCTACTGCCTTGCACGGGTTCCAGGATGACACCGGCAATGGCGTCCGCCTTCTCTGCGAGCAGCGTCTTTAATTCATCCATGCACGCATGTGCGCACGTCCTGGGTGATAGGCTGAGCGGACAGCGGTAACAATACGGGTAGGGCACTTTGAACGTTTCAAAAAGCATATCGCGGTACGTTTCGTGGAAGCGGTCGATTGCGCCCACGCTGACAGCTCCAATCGTGTCGCCGTGATACGCTTCGACAAATTTGACAAACCGCTTTTTCTCCGGACGTCCCTTTAACTGCCAGTATTGATACGCCATCTTGAGGGCGATCTCAACCGCCTCCGCCCCGCTGTCGCAAAAGAATACGTGTGATAGCCCCTGTGGCGCGATATCGACAATTTGTTCCGCCAAAAGAATCGACGGCACATTCGCATGCCCGAGAAGCGTCGAGTGTGCAACAAGCTGCGCCTGCTTGACAATCGCTTCAGTCAGCGCAGGATGTGCGTGTCCAAGTGTATTTGTCCAGATCGACGCGACACTGTCGTAATACGCACGTCCGTCGACGTCATACAACATGACGCCTTCGCCGCGCTCGACGATCAAAGGCTCCTGCTCCTGATAATCCTGCATCTGTGTAAATGGGTGCCAAACATAGCGGAAATCTTTTTCCATTAAGGTTTGATATCGTTCCGAACGCAATGCGCAAGTTCCCCCGTTTCTCCCAGTCTCACCCTATCATAGCATGGTTTGGTCTATAATTAGGACATGTTCGCCAAGGAAGGGGTATTTTGATGATTGAGCATGTTGTACTTCTCGCGTGGAAAGAGGATACGCCGCGCACCGAACAGGAACGTCTCTTGCGTGAATTGCTGGCGTTAAAAGAGAAGATCCCAGGCATTCTGTCCGTATCGGGCGGAGCGAATTTTTCCGCGCGCAGCCAGGGGTATCACCACGGATTTATCGTCACGTTCAAAGATCGCGCAAGTCTTGACGCATACGGGCCACACGCTGAACATCAGCGCGTCGTCGCGCAACTGCAACCCGTGTTACAAAGCATCCTTGTGCTTGATTTTGAGCGCGCTACGGAGTAATTCACCTCACTCGCATCCCCTTGCACGCAAGCGACTCTCTTTTGGCTGACAAAAGAGAGTCGCTTTGACATCTAGCAACATACTATATCCCATCAGGTTCACACTCCATGTATCTTTCTTCCAGAATCAGGACATAAAGAGAATATCAAGCTTTGGAGGGATTCTGAATGGAATTGATGGAGAGATGGGCGTCACGCTCCGACGCGTGGACTCCAGAGGATGACGTGACACTGGCTGAATTGGTGTTGAAGCATATCCGCGAGGGGAGTACACAGCTTGTAGCGTTTGACGAGGCCGCCTCACTTCTCGGGCGCACTTCGGCCGCGTGCGGCTATCGCTGGAACGGCGTCGTGCGAAGGCATTATGAGGATGCCATCCGCGAAGCGAAACACGTTCGCCGCCGCGCGCTTGAAGAACGGCGTACACGCAGGCCAAACCGCACACAGATCACACTGGGCGATGAGCATGAGTTTACGCTCGATCTATTGATTCGTGGATTGCGCGATTTTGAGCGGCGCTATCATGAATTGCACGATGAGATTGAAAAGCTTACACGCGAGAAACAGATGCTCGAAGACCGCCTGGGGATGTCCCAGCCTGTGCGCGCCTCCGAGCCGGACCGCGCGCGGGCAACGCCTGAGCAAATCGAAGAGGACAGCCGCGCACTGCTTGCCATTATGGAACGCGCACGGCGCATCCTTGACGCAGAGAGCGATGAGGCAAAGCCGCGTTTTCGTCTCGATTCTTTTGGCAACGTGGAGCGCATTGAAATGCAAGAGTCACTACGCGAGGAACATCCATAGGCAAAGCGCGCTGCTCATGCGCTGTTTAAGTCAAAAGTGAGAATGCGCCGCGTCGCTGCTTGACGTCCTTGATCGTTTTTTTGATGTCGATTTCTATTTGGCGACACAGTTCGATAGGATACGAGTGGCGGCGCGCATGAAGCGCAAACTCCCCACGGTCTAACAGTTCGATTTTACCCTCCCGATCCACAAATACGTCAAGATCCATATCCACAAAACTTATCGTCTTATGTTCGTCGTCCACACGCAAATCCGTATACGCATTGCAATAGAATTGCGGCCCCTCCGGTTGCAGCAGCACCATGCTTTGCACAAGCGAACGGCACTCAAAACAGGCGAGCACAGGATATGGCCGCACCCAGCTCTCCCCGTTTCTTTCAACGACTCGCGTCTGCGCGGGAATGAGAAAGACATAATCTGGCGCATCGCGCGCCGCGCCCTGCCACAGCGAGGGTAACGCGTGCGACCAAATTCGATGAACTGCGCCGTCAAACTTTCTGCTGACAAGTTGCCAGGATCCGTCAGGTTCATCCGTAGCCGCGCGCAACCATCCATCCATCTTACAGCGCTCTGCATACACCCTGCCTTCGGGCACGCAAACCGACCCCTTTGTCAAGATTCGCTACGAACGCTTCTCTTCGAGTTCGTCTGGCGAGAGCATGCTGGTCGGGAAAAAATCGTCAAAGATCCGTTCGCGCAGGAGTGAGCGTATCGCAATCATCAAAAGCGGCCCGAGCAAAAGTCCGAGAATACCAAGACTCGTCAGCCCGACATACATGCCAAACATCGTCGCAAACGTTCCGATCCCCATGTTTGACGCCAACAACTTAGGCTCAATCGTGTGCCGGACCACAGAGGCGACCGCCTGCAACAGCAAAATTTTGATCGCAAGAATCACCTTTCCCGTTACAAGCGCCCCTATCACCCAAGGAATCGTAATGATTCCCGATCCGACGATGGGAACCCACCCCGTAAGGCCGATACTGACACCTAGCAAAAGCGCGTATTGCACGCCCATGAGTGCAAGCCCGATGACACAGATCACACTGGTTATCCCAATCAACACCAACTGCGCACGAAAAAGCCCGATCACCGCGCGCCACACGTCACCTGCAATCTCTTCCACCTTCGGTCCCCAACCAGGCGGCAACCACCGTCTCATGCCCTGCAGCAGCATCTCGCGCTGCGCCAAAAAAAAGTAGGCGGCGACGACAGAGATGACGACGATGACGATCAGATCAGGCAAAAGCGCCACCTCTCCGACAAATCCACTGAGAAGCGTCAGCGCAAACTGACGCACCTGATCGACCATCGTGTTGACGGTCGTCTGTACGGCTTCCACCATCTTTAAGGGAAGGTGTGCGTAGACAGCCATCCCCTGCTCAATCGCGTATTGAGAAATCTGCTTCCACATTCCGAAATAGCGGGGAATTGCAATGGCGAGACTGGCCGCTTCACCTGCACCCTGAACAAGCAAAAAGACGATAACAGCGAGCAGTCCACCGAGGGAAACGACAAGCGCGGCGCTGATCGCGATGACGCGCGGAAGAAAGGATTCAAAAAACGTCGCAATTGGAAGCAGGACAGCCGCGATTAAAAAGCCAATAACAAACGGCATGATGTAGTTGAGTATATGCGCAAAGATGGTTAACGCAATGACAAGAAAGAGGAGGGAAACGCCTACCTCTGTCAGTTTCATCACATACCTGCGCATCGGTTCTCTCATTTCTTGCAAGGCACACCCACTCGCTCTCTGTACAAATCCTATGCTTATCCCCAGTCGAAGTCCACTTGATCTATGGAAGTTCAATTGTAAATTTTGCGCCGCCCATCACGCCATTTTCAGCCGTTATCTTGCCGCGGTGTTTTTCCACGATGGCGCGCACAATCGAGAGTCCAAGCCCCGTCTCACCTTTATCCCCGTGAAAGAACCGCTCAAACACCCGTTCGACATCTTCCATGACAAACCCTTCTCCGTCATCCTCAACAATGATCTTTGCGAACTCCTCTTTGCGCAGTGTGACAATCACGCGTGAACGCGCGTGGCGAAGCGCGTTTCCGATCAGATTAAGCAGCGCCTGGACAATCTTGTCCGAATCAATGTACACCAGCACGATGCCTTCTGGCAGATCAGAAACGATTTGGATCTTTCGCTCGCGGGCGAGCGGATAGGCGCGATCGACCGTCTTGGTAATGATTTTGATCAGATTATCATGGGTGAACGTGTATACATCATCCAGTGTTTCCAATTTTGAGAGATAGATAAGCTCATCGACCAACCGCTTCAAGCGCACACTCTCTGCCGCGATGATGTCAAGAATGTGCATCGATTCGCTCGGTTCAAAGACGCCATCGCGCAAGCCCTCTGCGTATCCGCGGATACCCATGAGCGGCGTTTTCAGCTCGTGGGACGCGTTTTGGAGAAAGCGCTTCTGCCCTTCATCAAACGCTTTGAGCGCATCCACCATATTGTTGAATGCATTGGCGAAATCTTCCCACTCATCTCCTGTGTGAATCACCGGGACGTGCGTAAAGTCGCGCTCCTGCACACGCATGATCGCCTGCTTTAAAAGGCTCGCCGGCTGCATCAGCGATCTTGCGAGCACGATTCCGACGACCGCCGTGATCAATGTAGCGATGATCAATCCTTGGGCGACTGCCACCCAAATTCCATAAGTGATCCGTTTCATGTCGCTGAGTTTTGTGAAAAGGACAAGCACTTTTGTGTTTTGATGTTCGATTGTGAGATTGGGCATCATGATACTTGGCGGAAAACCCGGGTGAAGCGACGTGACGGGGACGAGATACGCGTAAGAAAACGGTATCGCCACAAACTCAAAAACGGGGTTTTGTTGCGGATAGACACCTGATGCCGTATGGTGGCCCTTTAAGGCCATCGCGACAAGCGTGCTCACGTGTTGAAGCAGCGGGAGATCCGATGCCGTGAACGTATTCCACACAATGCTTCCATTGGGGTCGACAATGATATACTCGCGCTGCACACTCTGGGCGGCGATCGTCACAATCGAGCGACTCGTAAGGGGGACGGCGCGGTGCTCCTGAAGCGTATGCCCGTACGCGCGAAACTGTTTGATGATCTGATGTCCATCGTCGATGAGATTGCTGCGCGTCGAATCGATCACATACTGTGAGATCGAGCGATTTGTCAGATACCCTGCGAGCGCAAGCGAGATCATCACAATCGCAAGATAGACAACCACCACTTTGATCGCGATTGGCATACGCATTCGGAGGGAGAATCTGACGCCGCGCCGCACGCCTGGCTTAGCCTTCAAGTTTGTAGCCATACCCCCACACCGTGATGATCTCGGCAATCGATTGTGCCTGCGTCAGTTTTCGTCGAAGGCGTTTGACCAGATCGTCGATGGCGCGTTCATCGCCGATAAAATCATACCCCCACACCTGTGTGAGCAACTGTTCGCGCGTAAATGCACGGCTTTTATTTTTAATAAAGTAGGCGAGCAACTCAAACTCTTTGGTGGTAAGGACAAGATCGTGCCCCGCCGCGACAATGCGCCGCTCATCATCCCGCAGTTCGAGATCCGCACAAGTGGGATACTGTGCCGTCGCGGCATCCTGAGCTGATGCGGCGCGTGCACCGCTTAGCCGACGCAAGACGGTGCGCACACGCGCGACGAGTTCACGCGGCGAGAAAGGCTTTGAGAGATAATCATCAGAGCCAAGTTCAAGTCCCAGCACGCGATCCACCTCTTCATCGCGCGCAGAGACCATGATGATCGGGACCTCCGTGCGTGCGCGCAGCCATCGGCAGAGATCATACCCGCTAGTGCCCGGAAGCATGATGTCAAGAATCACCATATCAGGCAGATTTTCGACAAGCGCCGGCATCGCCAAATCTGCGTTTGCAAAACAGGTGACTGAAAACCCTTCGCGCAAAAGGTAGCGCTCCATCACGGTTCGCACACTCTCGTCATCATCAATGACAAAAATTCGTTGTGCGACATCCATTGACGCTCACCTCCATGAATCGGTCTGCTGAGTTTTCCTCTTTGTTTCTTACACCAACCCGCGCCTGCGAAACGCTGCCTTTAACACAAATCCCATTGCCGCGACGACAATACCAATCCCAAGAAGGATCATAGCCAATGTAAAGTGAGTGTCAATCTGGATAGAGCCAACGGCAAGCAGCGTCATCGCGCATAAAGAGATGAGAAAAAAGAGAAGTTTTTTCGATCTTGTCAAAATACAGATCACCCTTTCATTTCACATTGCGCATCGCATCCACGGCGCGCCTGCGATAGAGCTGTATATAACGCTTTGCCGACTCGCCATCTTGCACAACAATGGAGTCATAGAGTGCGCGATGAAGTGTGATCATCTCATCGCGAAAGGTTTCATCCATGAGCAATAGGTTCATCACACCCGTGAGTGGTTGATAAAGGATGCGCAGGAGATTCGCCGCGACCTCATTTCCCGCACACTCCGACAGCGTGACGTGAAACTGCCGCTCACACTCCGTCATTCTTCCGGCGTCTTCCCGACTCGCCTCCATCATAAAGAGCGTTTCCGAGAGAAAATCACAGTCTTGGCGCCGTCGACGCTGCGTCGCTTGCTCAACAATGCCGCCCTCAAGCCACATCCCTACTTCAAGCAACGCGCGCGCGTCAGACGCGGCCAAAAGAATCGCAGCGTGAATCGGCCGCAAAAAGGAATCCAGCGAAAACGATTTGACGTAGATCCCATCACCGTGGCGGATCTCGATCAACCCCGCACCGACGAGAACACTGCACGCTTCGCGAACCACCGCGCGCGATACCAAGAACCTCGCCGCGAGTTCTTCAAGCGTTGGCAACCGCTGTCCCGGCAACCATTCGCCTTTCATGATCATCGACTCAATTTTTTCTGCGACGAGAACATAGCGTGTCTTAGAAGAAATCTGCACATTTGCCATAGGCTTATTGTAGCGCGTTTGTGGACAAACGGATATGGGGATCTTTTCGCAAAACAGTCACGTTTAACACAACTCTCCCTCATAACCGGTAAAGCCGACGCGGAATGAATCCTCCACATCATCGTAATACACGGTGATCGGCTCTCGAAGGAGTGCCGCAGTAAATGGATCAACCACAAACGGGATACCTTTGACTTGAATCTCTTTGTCTCGTTTCATTCGCTCATCCAGAGCGATGCGCAGCCGCATCCCTCCTCAGCCAGGCGACGCGGAGACACGTACGCACAAGCCTTCTTCCTGCTCCTCCGCGAGCACGGAATGCAGACGCAAAGCGCCCTGCTCAGAGAGTTCAATCGAAAGTATGCTCACATTTATTCCCCTCCAAATCATTAAGCATGCGAACAAAAATGCGCGCAAAAGGCAGCGGGGCGCGCTCTTCCCTCGACATCATTCTACACGAAGTCACGCATTCATCCGATGAGATGTGAACCTCGATCAAGCGTGCACACCACTTCTGGTGTGAAAAAACATGCTCATACACACCGCGATCGCGCACGTCAAGCGATTTTTTGATTCCCCTTGCAGACAGCACATCCTGAAGCCACGAGCCCTCTTGCGTCATCCGTTCAAAAGCATGCTCAACAAGCGGGAGTTGCCATAGGTTTGCGAGCAGTCCAATGGCTGGCCTCTTTTCAACCGCCAGACGGCCATCTTGAAAAATTGCCAGCGCCAAAAACTCTCTTGTCGGAATTGCCCCTTTGGGACGCTTGATCGGCAGCTTGAGGTGAATACCCTCGCGCAGTCCGACGCATTCCGTTGCAATCGGGCACTGGCTACACTGTGGATTTTTCGGCTGGCAAAGGGTTGCGCCAAGCTCCATGAGCGCCTGATTGAACTCTCCGGGGTCTGCCAAATTGACAAGCGTTTGCGCGCGTTGCTTCAGGTAATTCCTGGCCTGCGCCGTCGCGATGTCCTCCTGAAAGCCGTCGACGCGCGACAAGACGCGCATCACATTGCCATCCACTGCCGGGAGCGCTTGGCCATAGGCGATGGACATCACCGCACCCAACGTGTATTCACCAACGCCCGGCAGGTTGGAAAATATCTTTGCGTCACGCGGAACGTGATTGCCGTAATTCTCCCGAAGCTCGCGCGTTGCAGTGACGAGGTGGCGCAACCTTCGGTAGTAGCCAAGCCCCTCCCAAAACTTGAGCGCCTCCTCCTCGGGCGCCACTGCGAGCGCCTCGACACTTGGAAATCGCTCGACAAATCGATTGTAATAGGGAATGACCGTTTCCACCCGGGTCTGCTGAAGCATCACTTCAGAAACCCAAATGAGGTAAGGATCCTTTGTCCTGCGCCACGGCAGATCGCGAGCCACCCCCCGAAACCATGTCGAGAGTGCGTCCACAATGCGGCGATCGCGCAAAACAGCGTATTCATCTTGTTTTCCGTTCATCGTCTAAGCCATCCTTCGCATAATCCGTTCACGTCATGCACGTATGAACTCGGCGATCCAACTTCATACTAGAAATACGAATGCGAGATGTCCAATCTCTGTTCACATCACCCTATAGAAAGCAGGCTCTCGATGGGCGAGTTTAAAACTGCCTCACTTCAATCAAGCGATCTCACCACACTGCATCAAATGGAGGAATCCCTGAGCGAAAAACTCGGAAAGCCAATTGTGCTCGTCGCCTATTCCGCGAGTGACACGGGAGGAGAACAATCTCACCTAAAAACTGGGCACACCCGGCAAAATGCGTATGCGCAACATGATTTGTAGATATTCCTATCATTTAAGTTTACCATAGCCATTCCCGCATGCGCAGTGTATTCCGCGCAAGCCCAGTGGAAAAAGATCCCTCACTAGCTCACGCTTGTTTCGGGAAGTCTATGTCCGACAGGAGGTGTTCGCCATGTGGGGAATCGTTGATCGGGTTTACAATCCACGGCGGAACATTCACAGGGGACTCGGCATGATGCCCACCCTGTTATTGGGCGCAGGCGTTGGCATCGCTGCATGGGAGTTCGCCAAACGGCGAGCTACACCCGAGATGACCACGACCAAAAGTGTGATGAGAGCATCAAATGTCGATGAAGATTTGTTTTGATGCGCATGCTTTGCAAAGAGGCCTTGCTCAGCAAGGCCTCTTTGCTCGAAAACAAAAATAGGCGGATGGATTACCACCTCAACAGAAAAATGTGTATACTATCTACATACATTATAATGTTACTACAAATTCAATCGGATGCGAGGCGATGATGATGCCATCCATGCGATCCGTTCACCCGCTCTATGTCCAACTAAAAGCATCCTTGCTGGAGCGAATCGAGTCGGGCGAATGGCCGTCCGGTCAAATGATCCCGACGGAGCAAGAGTTGACAACACTTCACAACGTTTCGCGCACAACGGTTCGTCAGGCTATTCGCGATCTCGTCGACGCAGGCTATTTGATCCGCCAACAAGGCAGGGGAACCTTTGTTCAGCGAAAAGCGCCCGCGCAGTCCACGCACTTGTACGGCTTTATGGAAGCATTGGAGCAGACGAACCAATTGATTTCCATCCGTGAATTTAAGGCTCAAGTAATTCCGGTGAGTGAACGTGTGGCGTCCCTGCTCCGCATCACGCCAAAGCAAAATGTGCTCTTTGTGTCACGGGTTATCTGTACCGATGGCGAGCCATTGTTTTATGACGAGAGCTATCTTCCGGAGGACCTTTTGGCTAGGATCAGCGCACACGGGGCCACGCGCTCTCTTTACAAACTGCTTGAGGCTGAAGGCATTGCGATCGCATCTGGCGAGCAGACCGTGACTGCCGCTTTGGCCGGACCTTTGCGCGCAGAGCGGCTCGGGTGTCGGCCTGACGATCCCATCCTTTACGTGGAGCGCATCACAGAAGACGGCGCGGGTCGCCCCGTGGAATACTCTTCCGTTTCCTACCGGGCCGACCGCTATGCGTTTGCAGTTAAATTAACGCGCCAAGAAACCCATTAATCCTTTTGCCGTTAGGGTCTCATACACAAGATACCCATTCGATTCCAGCATCACGCTGAAAGGAGACAGGGCATGTCCCGCACACAATGAAAGTACGAGAAACCATCACTGCCAATCTCCCACTCGCTGGAATCCGCGCCAAAACCAACTACCATTGGTATGTTGTCGCCACTGTCTGTATCGGTGCTTTCATGGCGGCGCTCGACGGCAGCATCATCACGGTGGCGCTGCCAACAATCACCCGGCAATTTCACGTCGCCTTGAGCGCAACTGCGTGGGTTGCACTCGCCTATCTCTTGACATTGACAGCGCTTCTCACAGTCTTTGGACGGATCGCCGATATCGTTGGAAGAAGACCCCTCTACACCATGGGCTTCGGAATTTTCATTGTGGGCTCAGCGCTCTGCGGCGCCGCGCAGTCGCTCCCGTTTCTCATCGGCGCGCGCGTGTTGCAGGCCATTGGCGCTGTGATGCTGCAAGCAAATAGCGTCGCGATCATCACGGCGGCAGTTCCCTCATCTGTGCGCGGCAAGGCGATTGGCATCCAGGGTTCAGCGCTCGCTGTCGGTTTGTCGCTCGGTCCCGCGATAGGCGGTCTGCTGATCAGCGCATTCGGCTGGCGCTCCATTTTTTATGTCAATGTGCCTGTCGGCTTGATCGGCACAACACTGGCTGCACTCATTCTCCCGATCGATCAGGAAAAAGATCAAACATCAAAAGGCGTTTCTTTTGACTATCTCGGCTCGCTGCTTCTCGCCATTTCGATCGTGTCTGTGATCCTTGGCCTCAACCAAGGAAATGAGAAAGGCTTCGGCTCACCGTACATTCTCTCTCTGTTCGCGTGCGGTGTCGCGACTGGCGCACTTTTTATCTGGCAGGAAAAACGCCATCGCGCACCGCTTGTAGACCTGTCACTTTTTAAAATTCCGACCCTAACATGGGGAAATGTCAGCGGTGCGCTATCGTACGCCCTCATGTACGGTGTCCTATACATCATTCCGTTTTACTTTGAGGAAGTCCGCAAAAATCCATCATCACTCTCAGGACTTCTCACAACGCCCCTTCCGATTGGAATGATGTTACTCGCGCCAATGGCTGGGCGCATCGCCGATCGGCTGGGTTCACGCACACCAACGGTGGCCGGCATGACACTCGCCACACTTGGCGGCCTCTCCTTGCTGCTCCTATCTTCATCAGAGCCGCTCCTATGGATCATCATCGCTCTTCTCATCATCGGCATGGGCATGGGGATCTTCACTCCGCCGAACAATAGCTCCGTCATGGGCAGTTCGCCTCGCAATCGATTGGGCGTCACCTCCGGACTTCTCAATATGTCGCGCTCTCTGGGCCAGAGTTTCGGAATTGCATTCGCGTTTGCACTGTATCAAGGCGTTGTATTAGCGGAAGGCTATTCTCCGTTGGGCGCTCCGCCGCGCATGCTTTTGCCCGGATTTCACATCGCATTTGCCGGCGTCACGGCGCTTGGATTCTTCGCGGCACTGATCTCTCTATTTCGCGGCAAGGTTCAGCCGCTTGCAGATGCGGATCACGAACACACGATCGAACTATGAGAACCGTGAAACAAAAAAACGTCGGCCCGAATCCCGCACAGGCGAGCATTCTGGCGACGTAGTTAAAAATGATCTGTGGTTTGAAATTCCTTTATGCTTTGAGTGAGGAAAAAAAGACGTACGCGACGAGTGGAAGCGCGAGAAAAACATAAATGCGCAATGCCCACATCAATGTGAGTACGCCTCGCCCCAGTTTCTTTTTTCCATACGGCACAGCGCGATATTGGCTCAGTTGAGAGGTTTCGAGCACAGCAGACACCATTTTCAACTCTGCCTGATCCAGGTTTACTGTGTTTTTCGCGCCAGACCCAAGCTCTTCCACCGTGAAAGACATGTTCCTCACCCCTCAGCTTCGCCACTCTTGCTATCTTTAGAATACCACGACATTTAACTGAAGGCAAAACTTTTTCCTGTGCGCAACATTGTTGTATGTAGGAAAGCAAAGAAATGTACTGAAACTTCGATTCAACGGATCTTTTGACACTTCACGCGCAATAAGCTAGGATTTGTACGCTGCGACGCTTCAGGCGCTTCATACTCTTCATTAGAAGGAGGCTTACGATGAGTTATCGAGAACTCGAGGATGGTTTTCTAATTGCAATAGCACTCATCATTTCTTCGCAGCTCATCGTTATTCTCATCTCTCTGATAAGCAACCAGTTTCGCCGACAGCGCAAACTCTCTATCATCAACCAGCCGCCTGTCGAGACAGTGATTGATGAAAACCAGATCACGATCTACACATACGGAATGGACTTTTATCAAGCACTCATACGCGATATCACGCAGGCACAGGAAATTGTCTGTGTTGAATCCTTCATATGGAAAGCGGATGCCGTCGGTCAAGAAATCAAGGATCTCCTGGCTAAAAAAGCAGGCGAAGGTGTATCCGTCTTTGTGGTTTTTGACTCCTTTGCAAACCTTGTTGTGCCGCGCGCCTTCAAACGTTTTTCTCCAGATATTCACCTGTACCGGTATCGCGCATGGCAGAGGTTTCTCGACTTGTTTGATCCACGTCGACTCGCGCGCGACCATCGCAAGCTCGCCATTATCGATAGAAAAATCAGCTACGTCGGTGGATTTAACATTGGCGATTTGTATGGCCGAAAATGGCGCGATACGCATGTGCGCATCGAAGGGCGTGCGTCACACAATCTTTTTGCAACATTTTGCGATTTTTGGAATGCACAGACCCATAAACTTCCCAAGCTCAAAACAGAACGCGCGTCCCTTTCACCTTATATAAGACCGTATGTCAATAACCCACAACGCATCCTCTTTCCCATTCGCGCCATGTATATCGAGGCGATCGATCTGGCAAAAGAGCGGGTGTATCTGACAACGCCTTATTTCGTGCCAGATCGCGTGGTTTTATCAGCATTGATGGACGCGGCTGATCGAGGCGTGCAAATCTCTCTGCTCGTCCCTGAACGCTCTAATCATCTTCTGGCGGACTGGTTGGCGCGGACGTATTTTACCGATTGCCTAAAGCGGGGCATTCGCATTTTTTTGTACCAGGGATCAATGATCCATGCTAAAACCGCAACAGTTGACGGGAAGTGGACCACCATCGGAACTGCAAACCTTGATCGCTTGAGCCTCTTTGGAAATCACGAGATCAATGTGGAGTTTTTTAGCGCAGAGATGGCGGCACAGATGGAAAAGATGTTTGAATATGATCTCAAGGCGTGCCGCGAACTGAGCCTTGTAGAATGGAATCGCAGGCCGATGACGCAAAAACTCGGCGAATTGGTACTATCTCCCCTCTGGCCCTTTTTGTAGTCACTGGGATTTTAATTCAATTAAATGGAGTCTTGCTGTCCAGATACTTTAGAACTATACTTAACCTGATATATACCCATTAGGGTATAAGAGAGAGGTGTATGAAATGTTTGTGTGCAGCGGAAAAGGTTCTACAATTCGGTTACTAGCCGGGATTTTCTTTTGGGTCTCTATTTTACTTGGGTTATTTGTGAATAAATATTTAATGATCATTGGCGGGCTACCCGCGACGATGTTAATCATATCGTATTTGACTGGATGGTGCCCTACAGAAATGCTTTTAAAAATGTTCGGGGCAAAAGAACAAACGAGAGTCCTGAAATAAGGGCAAAAGGATACAAGATGCAGTGGTGAACTACTTCATCTTGTATCCCTATCCTTGCGTATGGTTTTGGCAACCACAATGATCGTTCAATACACTGGATCGGCGAATGCCTCAAGTTTTTTAAAGGATTGTTTATCCACATCCGCATGCAAACTGTTGCCGTGGCTGTCCATCGTCACAATTGCCGGAAACCCATTTACCTGAAGATGCCACATCGCTTCAGGAATCCCAAACTCATCGAGAAAGTCCACACCGTTTACCGCCTCGACGCTTTTCGCATAGTACTGTGCGGCGCCGCCGATCGCATTGAGATAGACTGCGCCTGACGCCTTTAGCCCCGCCAACGTTTTTGCGCCCATGCCACCTTTGCCTATGACGGCGCGCAGGCCGAATTTTTGGATGATCTCCGCCTGATATGGTTCTTCGCGCGCGCTGGTGGTGGGCCCTGCCGCCTTTACGTGCCACTTGCCTTGGTCATCCTTTAACATGACCGGTCCGCAGTGGTAAAGCACCCCTCCATCAAGTGACACTGGTGCGTCGTGATCCATCAAGTACTTATGGAGCGCATCGCGTCCCGTATGCATCTCGCCACGGATCAATACCACATCGCCCACATGAAGCGCGCGAATCGCTTCTTCTGAGATAGGCGCTCGCAACACCTTCACCTTATCCGAAAAAACGGCAGATTCTTTGCGTTTAAGATCAGATGTGCCCTGTTTGTAAATCCAGTTGAGAATCTCTCCGGTGCGTGGATCAATGCGTACGCCCTGTCGACGAAACGCCCAGCAGTTGTACGCAACAGAGACAAAGAAACTCGCAGGAAGCCGATTTTGTGCAGCGATTTTACAGCCGAGCAAAGATACCCGCCCGCCAAATCCCATTGTTCCCACGCCCAACTCATTGGCATGCTCCATGATGTAGGATTCGAGTTTTGCGAGTTCAGGTACCGGGTTCTGATCGTCAAGATGGCGAAACAACTGCTCCTTGGCATGTTGGTAACCAGTCGTTCGATCACCGCCGATGGAGACGCCAATAAAACCGGCGCTGCAACCCTGCCCTTGAGCTTGGTACACCGCATGCATAATGCACTTGCGAATACCGTCGAGATCGCGCCCTGCTTTCCCGAGGCCGGGAAGATCCGTCGGCAGACTGTACTGGATGTTCTTATTTTCACACCCACCGCCTTTAAGAATCAGCCGGACATCAATCTCATCGTTTTCCCATTGGCGAAAGTGAATGACCGGTGTTCCAGGGCCCAGGTTGTCACCCGTATTTTTGCCAGTCAAAGAATCCACAGAGTTTGTGCGAAGTTTGCCAAGACGCGTCGCTTCGGCAACTGCCGATTTAATCTGTCGCTCCATCACGATCTGATTGGCCCCGACTGGCGTGTGCACCTCAAACGTGGGCATCCCGGTATCCTGGCATATCGGTCCCTGCTCTTCTTCGGCCAATAAAACATTCTCAACGATCGTATCTAAAGCAAGTGCCGCGCGCGACCCGATCTCTTCTCGGATCTGCGCCTGCTCAACCGCCCGGCGCACGTCAGGAGGAAGATTGGTCGACGTGTCAACAATCAGTTTCAGTATGCTCTCTTCGAAATGTTCCACGCAGTTTTCCCTCGATTCAAATGTGAGGTAGTTTCACTTAATTGACGTGAACGGGCGTCGGCGGAATCGGCTTTTTGCCGGCCAACTCATTTAGATAGGCATCGATTAACTTGCGCGCGACCGGACCTGATGAGAGATATCCCTCACCTGCGCCTGGCACAATGACTGCCACGGCGATCTTCGGATGTGTAAACGGCGCCCAACCAATGAAAAGCGCGATATCATGACCGACGATTCCGGTTTGCGCCGTACCTGTTTTCCCCGCCACCGAGTAGGGATCACCAAGAAAGACAGACCACGACGTTCCCATTCGCTTTGTCGTTACCCAATGCATGCCTTCGCGAATGATACTCAAATTCGCTGGACTGACCGGCACTTTGTTGAGGACAACCGGTTGAATGGTTTTGAGCACTTTGCCAGACGGCGAGAGAATTTGATGCAGCACTTCTGGTTTCATGCGCTTCCCTGTCGCAATGGCGCTCACATACTGGGCAAGCCCGATCGCAGAGTACACCTGATCCTGTCCAATGGCCATGTACGCCAGATCAGAGAGGTAGCCATTGTCGTGGAAATACCCCACGCGCTCATTCGGCAAGTCGATCTGCGTGGGTGATGTCAAGCCAAAATACTTGCCAAAACGGGCGAGTTGATTGAACGCCTTGACACGCTCGCCTGTCATCCACGTATTGATATTATAAGGCGGCGGATAATGCCCCATCCAGAGTCCGGTTTGATACAGAAAAACGTCAGATGAATATTCTAGCGCCTCGGGAACCGTAACCACTCCAAATCCGCCAGGCACCCATTCGTGCAGTACCGTATTGCCCACAAGCAGATAGCCTGGATCCCAAACGGTCGTCGTCGGTTTAATTGCGCCAAGGTTCAACGCATCCATAAGCGTCAGCGGTTTCTCTGTCGAACCCGGCATAAAAAGACCTGAAACCGCCATGTTAAGTGCCGCATTTTGATATTGCGCATAGTGCTGATTCGAAATTCCGCCGACAAACCACTGCGGGTTGTAGTCCGGATAGCTGCCCATCGCGAGCACCGCGCCCGTCTGCGGATTCATCGCAACCGCCACGCCCGAATCAACCCACGAATAACCTTGCGAGCGCAGGCTCGCCACTTGCGTCGCCAGCGCCTGTTGCAACACATTCTGCAGGTGTCCGTCAATGTTCAGGACAAGGTTGTCCCCAGGTACTGGCGCAGGATACATACCGAGTTCCTTCATCGGCACATTTGCGGCATTCACCTGCACCCGCATGACACCCGGCTTGCCTTGCAGAAAGGAATCGTATTGCTGCTCAACACCGTCCAGCCCCACCTGTGCATTGGCTGGATAATTATTATATTGTGGCATCACGCCATTCGGCGGGATCGGTCCAATGTATCCGACCACGTGATCAGCGAGCGCCCCATACGGATAATAGCGAACGGGCGTCGCAATCACCCGCACACCGATCAGTGCGCTTTCGTGCTCTTCTACGTATGACACTGCGCGAGGTGAGGCATTCTGTAGAATGGTCACCTGTGGATTCGCGTAATTGTACGCGTTCATTGCCTGCAAAAGCGTTTTTACCGACTCACCAAATGCAGGCGCCAAGCGTTTCGCGATCTCGTTCGCGTTTTGAAGCGGTGTCGCCAAACGCGTGTAGACAACCGTAAAGGTTGGCTTATCGGCTGCCAGCAAGACGTGGTTTCGGTCATAAATCCAACCTCTTGGCGCAGGCACGGTATACGTGTCAAACTCATTTAAGTGCTCTTGCGAAATAAACTGGGAACTCGTCTTGACCTGAAGATACCCCAGTCGAACGATAAGCAGGGACATCGATAAAAACACCACGGTAAACGCAAACGTGAGCCGCGACTCAACAAGTCGTCGACGCGGTTTGTCTGCCTTTTTCATAGATTCCCAAACCGCCCTCTTTTCCACAAACGATTCGCAAAAGCCACCACCGTATTATAAATCTATGAACCCGCGAATGACAGGGAAAAACGAGACTGGACAGGAAATGTTTACAGATTCGACCAGGGCATAAAGATGGACGGATTGACCCACGCTACTTCTGTAATGAATCCGTTCGAGAGGGGGATGGACATGACCAAACTGGCGCTTGTCCTCGTGATCATCGGGGCGCTCAACTGGCTGCTTGTCGGTCTGTTCCAATTTGATTTGGTTGCCGCCATTTTCGGCGGTCACTTTACACTGCTGAGTCGCGTCGTCTACACACTGATCGGACTCGCCGGAATTTACACCATCGGGTTGCTGTTTCGCGATACAGATCATCGCGGCGTGGTTTAACCAAAATAAAGAAGGCAGACCTCTGTGCCTGGGCGATTTTTTGCACAGGTGCAAGGGTCTGCCACTTGCATTAGATTCTGTCAGCCTCTGCGGATGAGCGTCTTTGTCTTAAAGATGCTTGGTCGCCCATCTTTTCGATACAATGGTGCGCGGATCAATACGCCTTTGATGCCCTCCCAGTCAAACGGTAAGAAGGGCCACAGATACGGCACGCCAAACGACTTTGTCGTAGCCAGGAGCACGATAAGGCCGATGATGCCAAGGATAAACCCGATCCATCCACCAAGCGATGTCACGATGATTAAAATGAAGCGAACGAAGCGATTGGCAGTAGACAGCTCATGCGAGGATGTGGCAAATTGCGCCACCATGGCTGAGCCCATGAAGACGAGCACCTCAGGCGAAACGAGGTTCATCGAAACGGCAAACGGCCCAAAGACAAGACCAGCCACGATACCTGTCGCCGTGGCGAGCGCCGTCGGGGTATTGATCACCGCACGCTCAAAGAGGTCTACGGCAAGCTGCGCCAAAAGAAACTGAACAGCGAGCGGGAGCGGGAGCGGCGCCGGATCGACCAACCTCGCCAGCCAACGCGGCTCTACATTGCCAAGTTGCGCGGCGACAATAAAAAAAGCAGGCGAGAAAACCGAAATGAGCGCACCGAGCAGTGAGACCACACGCATGTATGTCCCATTCGTCGGATAGAGTGATAATCTTCCGGGTGATGGATGTGATTAAACAGTGTGCTTGGTGCAATGATCACTTCTGGCGTCGTATCGACAACGATGACGATCTGTCCTTCCATCAGACATGTCGCCGCGACATCAGGTCGCTCCGTGTACCGGACGACCGGGTACGGATTCCACTTAACCTTTGCAATAAACTCCGTCACCGCTTGCTCCCCCATCGCGACAACGTCCGTATTGATGGATTTGAGTTCCTTTTTCACATTGTCGACAAGCGTATCGTTCGTTACATCTTGAAGATACATGACACTCACGTCCGTCTGTGAGCGCGTCCCCACCTGAATGAGTTCAACGCGCAGCCGTGGATCGCGCAGACGCCTGCGGATAAGTGCCACATTCATGAGCATCGTCTCGACAAACCCGTCGCGCGGCCCGCGCACAACCCGCTCAACTTCCGGCTCGGCAATGGAGCGCATCGGATAGATCCGGGTGTCGATCATGAGTGTTTCATGATAGCCGTCAAGGAAGATGACAAGCGGGCCGGACAAAATATAGCGAACCGCATCTTTCATCTTGTCTACTTTCTGGACTTGTACAAAACTGATTGTGACATTCAGATAATTCACCAGTTCATCAATCGTAAAATCGCGCGCAGGATGGCGCGATACAAACTCTTTTAAAGACATCTCAACATTTTCAAGGATGAGTACCATGTTCATCGTCAGGAAAAAACCGTTTGCTGTGTATCCCGTCATGCTGATCTGCTCATAGACAAACGGTTTGGCAATGAGATCCCAACTGACCCCTATACCCAACAGCTGTTTTAGAAATGCGTCATTCTGTTGAAGATTTGTTGAAATGGCAACTTGTTCAAGCGACTCCATCTCAGTCGTCAATGCGGCTCACTCCTCCACACCCAGTATGTGGAATGACCCATCTTCATATACGTCAGTCTCGCAAACTCACACGTCGTCTATGTCGCGTGTTTGATTATCACTGAATGCTTAGGTACACTATATATAGGTAAGTCGATTCTTTATCCAATTCTCAGTGAATCGACGGTAAAGGAGGAAAGCTTATGATGAAAACGCTGCAAACGGCGGAATACGATACACTTGTCGGATCCTCCACAAAACCCGTCATTCTTGACTTCTCTGCAGATTGGTGACCGGGTTGCCGAATGTTGAGACCGGTGGTCTCTAAAATTGCAGGAGAAGACACAACCGTTGACTATTATTATGTGGATGTCGACCAGTCGCCTGAACTCGCGATGAAGTTTGGCGTGCAGAGCATCCCTACCATGATCTTGATCAAGGATGGAAAAGAAGCGGGTCGTAAGATCGGCGCCGCACGTGAAGCGGACGTCCTGAAATTCGCACATTCTTGATTCACGAACGTTTCAAAACCACAAGGGCGCTCATCTGGAGAAATCCGACGGGCGCTCTTTTTCATCATCGTGTAATCTATAGGTACACCTATATGATAATGGAGGTATCCAATCGATGATTCGAGTGGGTATGATGAGCAAGTGGCACGTTCACGCGACGGATTATCTGCGCGAGGCAAACGCCCATAAAGAAATTGAGGTAGCCGCAGTGTGGGACGAAAACCCCGAGCGCGGACACGCCTTTGCGCGAGAAATCGGCGTTCCTTTTTATGAGACTACGTCTTCACTCTACCGCGAGGCCAACATCGACGGAGTGATCGTCGATACGCCGACTAACATGCACAAAATGATCATCGAAGAGGCCATAATGCATAAAAAACACGTCTTTAGTGAAAAGGTGCTCGCACTCACCACGAGTGACGCTGTTTATCTGACAAAACTCGCAAAATCGTCAGACGTCCACCTTATGCTCTCATTGCCGCGCCTCAGTGCACCCTATACTGTGTATGCTGAGTCTCTGCTGCGAGAAGAGGCGCTGGGGCGCATCACGTCGTTTCGCTGCCGAGTCGCGCACGATGGCGCTGTGTCAACAGATGAGCACCCAAACGGCTGGCTGCCTGCCCATTTCTACGATCCGATTGCGTGCGGAGGCGGTGCGCTGATTGACCTTGGCGCCCATCCGATCTATCTCTCGAACCGCCTGATTGGGCCTGTACGCGCGCTCTCTGCACGCCTTGAGGCAACACTTGGCCACGCCGTTGATGACAATGCGACCGTGATGATTGAGTATGCATCTGGCGCACTCGGAATCCTTGAGAGCAGCTTTATCTCTGGCGGCAGCCCGTTTCTTATGGAGATTCACGGCACGAAAGGGTCACTGCTGATTGAGAATGAGACAGCGCGCGTCCGCTTTTTGCGCGGACCACTGACAACAGTGAGCCTGCCGCCCGCACGCCGCAGTGCGATGACACAGTGGGTGGATGCGATTCTTCGCGACACCGACCCCGAGATTTCGTCTGAAGACATGATCGAACTCACGCGCGTGAATGAACTGGCGGTTCAGGCACATCGCGAGAATCGACGAGTCACGCGCTAGACGGACATCTTGCAACGTCATTAATTCGTCATCTTTTCATGGAATAATTCAGATAGAGTAGACACTTTTTGTCTGCGTATCGAATCGACGGGAAGGTGTTCGTGGATGAAGATCCTCATTGTCGAAGATGATCATCGTATCGCATCCCTCTTACAACGCGGCCTTGAACGCAAGGCGCACGTTGTGGAACTCGCGCACACGGTGCAAACTGGTTTTCAGGCGGCAATTGACGGTCTTTTTGATGTTTTGATCCTTGACATCAAACTTCCTGACGGCGATGGGATGTCCTTATGCGAAAAACTGCGGAATGTAGGCGTTACAATTCCCATTCTCATGCTGACCGCAAGAGACAGCACCGAAGACAAAATTGCAGGGTTTCATCACGGCGCAGATGACTACCTAACGAAGCCATTCTCATTTGAAGAACTCCACGTGAGATTGATCGCGCTTGCGCGGCGTCCTGCCGTCTACGTTGAGAACCAAGTCTTGCGCTGCGGCCCCTTAGAACTTAACACCGGGAGCGCAGAAGTGTTTAAAGACGGTGTTCCTCTTGAACTGTCACGAAAAGAATTCTCACTTTTGGAACTCCTCATGCGAAATGCCGGCCAAGTGATGAGTCGTCAACTCATCCTGGAAAAGCTCTGGGGTTCTGATTTTGAACCGGAAGCGAACGTCGTGGAGGCGATCGTCGCGCGCTTGCGGGCAAAACTGGATGCGCCAAAATCCGCGCCGCTCATTCGCACCGTACGCGGGATCGGTTATAAAATTGATCGATGAAAAACCAATTTACACAGTCTGAGCGACGCATCTTATCCCGCATTCTTTTCAGTGTTTCTGCGTGGCACCTCGTGGCCTTTCTCGTCTTTGAGTTTGTTTTGATCATTGGAACCTATTACTATGTGCAAAACCGAACGATGTCCTATGCGTACGAGGCGGTGCGCGAAGAGTGGGAACAAAAATTGCACGGCATGGTCGAAACGGCCAACGCTTTTCCGACATCCATTCGCAATGCAAAGGTAGATATCGAACCAGAACCTGTCGCGACGTGGATCTTTTCTAAAGAGGGATTCCCCTTATCCGAAGACCTGACCCTGATTGGCGTCACAGGAAACATCGCGCCACTCATGGCCGATTATGCACGCGCCTACACGCCGCACACCGCCACGCAGTGGAGTACAACCACGTTCAATAAACAGCCTCTTCTCATCGGCACGCGCGCGATTGGAAAGGAAGGCGCTTTTCTTGTCAGCGCATACTCTCTCGCAGAGATCGTGCACACCCTTCACGCCCTCGTAGCGGTTGACTTTACACTCGCGCTCGCAAGTCTTCTGATCATCCTTCCGATCACCTATGGACTCGCCACGCATTCGCTAAAGCCTGTTCGCCTCGCCATGCTGCGCCAGCGCCATTTCGTCAATGACGCGGCACATGAACTGCGGACCCCGATGACTCTCTTGCGCGGAATTCTAGAACTTGAAAAAGAGAGTAACGATCCCAAAGCGATGCGCGCCGCGATTGAGGAGGGACTGCGCGAAGTGGACTATCTTTCGCGGATCATCGGCGATCTCTCCACGCTTGCGCGCGTCGGTTCAAATCAGCCAACGCTAAAATTTGAGCCGTTGGAGCTTAGAAAGCTCGTCAGCGAAGTCATCTATGCACTGAATGCTTTTGCTGAAGAAAACGAAGTCACCGTTTCGATTGACGCCGAAGATGGGACGTGGACACTTTATAGTGATCGCGTACAATTGCGACAATTGCTCACGATTCTGATTGAAAATGCGATTAAATACAGCCGCCGCAAAGGCCACGTCAAGGTGCGGATCGGGAAAAAGCGAAATGATCTCTTTGTCGACGTGATGGATGACGGGATCGGTATTCCTAAGGAAGACCTCCCCCGCGTATTTGACCGCTTTTATCGCTCAAAAGGTGCAGAACAACACGCCATTGGCAGCGGCATTGGTCTCTCCATTGCCGCGTGGATCGTCAGTCTTCTCAAAGGAACCATTACGGTGTCCAGCATCGAGGGCAAAGGTACAACCTTTCACGTCACACTGCCCTGGCGGTCAATACGCCGCGGGTTTCACTCGACATACACAAAGTAAATCCGGCGTGATTCCGCAATTCAAGGTGTGTTATAGACTATTTTTCAGCGAAACCGTATAGAATCTGAAAAAATGGACCATCCTGTCATGATACGATCATAGAGTCCCTCTACGATACAGCTATACCAAGATTCAAGGAGGAACATGAACCATGACAACCATGATGACACGTATGAATCGCGGCATGATCGCCTTGCTGATTGCTATACTCTCGTTTGTGGCAGGACAACAATTCACGTCGACGCACACAGCCTATCAAAATGAAGCAAGTGAAGTTTCCACTGCAGGTTCGAGCACATCAACTGCAACCGGCACGCCAACACCTGTGATTACGACAAAAACATCGACCTACAAGCCACCTTTGTCTGAGCGCATCAATCTCGCTGATAACGCTGCCCTGCGCGTCGTACCGGGCGCAAAAGTGCACTCGATCGTAGCAACCACAATGAATGGTCAGCCTGTATGGCAGATCGTTCTCACGAAAGCTGCGTCACAAAATATCGAAGTGACATTGACGCGACCTGGAAACCACATTTTACAAATCAAGCCGCTGGCGTAGTCCCTGCAGATTCCGCCCATGTCGACACGACCGAAAGAGCCCCTACTCTAGAAGGGGCTCTTTCATTCGTCTCAGCAGATTAAACTTGTTCAATCAGCGCGGCTGCCAGCAACTCAAACGACCGCACCCGGTGTTCGAACTCTGCCGTTGTCGTCACGGCCATCACCTCATCAACGCCGTAGTCCATCGCGAGTTGATGAAACTGTTGTTTTACCGTGGCCTGACTCCCTACGATCATGCGTTTACGATTCTCGCGACGCAGCGCCTCTTCGTACATCGTATATGGATACGCAAGCGCGTCGTTGATCAAGGGCGTCCCGTCGGCGCGTTTGCCGCTCGCGAGCAGCACGAGTGCGAGATCAAGGCTTGACGCAATCCGCTCAGCCTCCGCATCCGTATCCGCGCAGATCACAAAAACTGCCACACTTGATACTGGCGCTTGGAGCGTGGCAGAAGGCACAAATGAATCCCGATACGCTTGAACCGCATCCACGCCACCCTCGCCGTTTATGAAACGCGCAAACATGAAAGCCGTCCCCTTTGCCGCGGCCATGCGCGCGCTCACATCACTCGATCCAAGCAACCAAATCTCCGGCGCCGTTTGGACACGAGGGGTCGCGTGAATTCCCGCAAAACGGTGATCGTCAGGAAGCGTATCCGTTAGATAGGCGCGCAGGTCATCCACCTGCTGACTGTACGAGATCTCGCGCGCCCGGCCCTCTTGAAGCGCCCGTGTTGCAATCGGCAATCCACCCGGCGCGCGGCCGAGTCCGACGTCGATGCGCCCTGGATAGAGCGCCTCGAGCATGCGGAAATTTTCCGCGACCTTGTATGCGCTGTAGTGAGGCAGCATAACACCGCCCGAGCCGAGCCGGATCGCCGATGTTCTTGCACCGAGATGAGCGAGAAGAACTTCCGGCGTGGAGCCTGCCAAGGATGACGCGTCGTGGTGCTCCGACACCCAGAATCGAGTGTAGCCGAGCCGCTCCGCCAACTCAGCAATCTTCGCAGTCTGCGCGAGCGCAGTGTGCGCGTCACTTCCTTGCGCGATCGGCGATTGATCCAGGATGCTAAGCCGCACTTCAATCACTCCTAAAAATCTTGGCTCATGCGGCACCTAGGCGCATCATGACACCTATTTGGCCTGTTCAATCGCTTGAATCAACGTATTTTCGACACCCTGTGCGATCTCGTTCAAAGACGCCACGCCGACTACATCCATCAGCGCAGTCGGTTTGGGCAACCCAATCTGTGTTTTCCCATCCACTTCATAAACAACAATTTTACACGGAAGGAAATAACCCACGAGTGGTGTCTCGGAAAGCACCTTTTTTGCTTCATGCGGATTGCATACCTCAAGCACCCGATACGGCATGTCAAGCGGCACACCTTTTTCTTCAAGCTTCGCGTGCAGATCAAGCTTCCAGAGCACGCCAAATTTATGTTCTTTTAAAGCGACTTCCAATGCTTCAACCGCTTCGTCCACCGATTTGTTCGTGGTTACAGAATAGTGAAACGGTGCCATCGTTCTTCCCCCTATCGTGGATACCGCCTGCTCACCTCTACATTTTACCAAAAACCCGTACGAGCGATACGCCGTTTGATAGACGTGTCGCTCGTACGGGTAATCTTTAACCCTATACGTGTATTATCCGTGAACGGCGCAACGGTTTGGACCGATCTCCATTTCTCGCTGCTCATCTTCGCCAGGCTGCAACTTGCCCATGTTTGTCAGCCGAATTTCTTGATAGGCATTCGGTTGCGGCGGAAGATTTTCCGTCACCAGTTTGTGGAAAACTTTTTCATCAGCGACAAGGAGTCCCGAGTTTGTCGCGTACAATTGTCCGAGATTGGCGCAGACGCAGCCATTCTCATTCATTTCATCACCGTGTGCATAATGCGCCGGAAGCAGTGTCAGGTTTGCAGAAAGACCCTGATACGTTTCATAGAGGGATTTACGCAAATCAGCTGCCCAGTCCCCTGCTGAACCAGCGAGATCCGGTCTGCCAATCGACTTGACAAACAGGATATCCCCGGATAAAAGATAGGTGTCATCCACGATCAATGACGTGCTGCCGATCGTGTGTCCTGGCGAATAGAGTGCAGCAATTTTCACTTCTGTCGCGCCGACGGAGATAACCTTTCCATCCTCGAGTGGATGATAAGCGAATTGTGCCTCCGTCGCATCCTTTGGAGGTAGCCAATACGTCGCGCCGAGTTTCTCAGCGAGCGCTCTGCCCCCAGAAATATGGTCTGCGTGAAGATGTGTATCCAGTGTGTGTGTGATCGTGACGCCGAGTTCTTTTGCAAAGGACTCATACACATCGGTCATACGAGCTGTGTCTACGATCGCTGCTTCCCCATCGGATACGATCATATAAGAGAGGCAGCCTTTGCCAACGCGAACAAACTGATACAACGCGCCGCCGGTCGTAAGATTCCCGACCTTTACAGGGCGCAAATACTCACTCCACGCTTTCATGCCACCTGCGAGGTATGTGACATTGTCACGACCTGCTTCAATCAGTTGTTCTGCAACAAACTGAGAGGACCCTTCTTTTGCACAAACGACGAGAACAGGTTGGTCGCTAGGCAGTTGCAGAAGCGCAGCCTCAACGCCATCCAGCAAATCGTAATATGGAATGTTGACGCTCGTCACGGAAGGACCTTCAATCTTCCAATCCGCGAATGCATCCTCATTGCGAACGTCCAGAATCAAGAGCGGCTCATTGCGAAGAATTTTCTCAAAGACTTCTGCTGAGGTCTGTGTTGATGCGTTCGTTTCGACTGTCAGTTCCGACACGCTGTTCCCCCCCTTAAAATACGGTATGGGGTATATATTAATCAGAAAAAACGTTTGAGTCAATACCCCGTGGCGTATCATTAGATCGATGCGTGATGCGGATTCATTGCCGTATCCTTCATCCTTACCAGTGCAAAACCGGTGACAAATGACGTAAATACCATGAAAGAACCTGCCCAAAATCCGATCGTTCTCGCAGGAATAACATCGAGCAAAAATCCGGTCGCAAGCATGGAGAGAGAAATCACGACACTCGAGATTGTCCCGAGCAGCGAAAAAACTCTCCCGTGAAACACAGTCGGCGCCTCTCTCATCAAAAGCGTGGTCGTCACAGCGTTGCCAATTCCTGCGCTCATCGTTGCAAAAGACAATAAGATGGCCGCTCCCCACAGCACAGGCGACAGGCTAACCGCGACATGGCATATTCCTTCGAAGAGGTACGCTGCGGCCGTGATGATCCGAAGCCGCTTCACAAGGCGCGATGCGAAGAACCCACTTGCCAAAAACCCTATACCGAGCGCGCCATAGAGAACACCGACACCCCAGTTTCCACTGTGAAAAACCTGGTATCCGTAGACACTGAGAAGCGTATTGATGGCACCCCCGCCAATCGCCCAGAGAATCGCTTGCACGCAGACGAGTTGAATGAGCCGCGACTGACGAAAGACAAACCAAAACGAATGTGATGGTGCTCGAGAATGGATTCGCTGCGGTTTTTCCTCTAGCCCCTCAAAACTACCAGGATCACGGTTGGGCAAGTTTGGAAGGTTGATAGACCAGCAGATAAATCCTGATGCTAAAAAGGAAATGGCGTTGATGGCAAACGCTGTGTCAAAACCGAAGCGCGCACTGATGAGTCCGCCCAGTCCCGCACCGAACGCCATGACAAAGCCGCCAAGTGATTGTTCGAGCGCATTGGCGACAGCGAGATGCTGCGGGTGTACCAGTTGCGGAATCACGGCAGTTCGCGCTGGAGAAAAAAGCGCCGAAAAGACGACGAGCCCCGCGGTCGCCACATAGGCGATCCAGACTTGTGACACAGCGTGTACCAGCAACAGGGCGAGTGCTATAAAAAAACGAGAAAAGTCTGCGAATAGAAAGATCGTTTTACGATGCAACCGGTCAGCCAAAATTCCGCCAAGCGGCCCCATGACAAGATACGGAAACGTGCGCACTGCCAAAGCAATGCCAACGGACAGACTCGATCCAGTAAGGTGAAGGAGGAGGCTGAGAAGTGCCACACTGTTGAACCAGTCACCGATTCCGCTCAATAGGCTCGCAAAAAGCAACCGCCGATATGCAGGCTCGGCGCGCAGGAGGTTCATCATCTTTCTTATGATCCATCACACCCTCACGTCGATTCAAGACGGCACGCATCAAATTGTTATTTATACAAACATAAACATAGATGTATATCGAAATAAAATCAACCGTACGTGATAATCGAATATGCGAATCTATTCATACTGAGATTTCCACGAATCATCCAACACATAGAGACGAAAGAGTCGCAACCGACTCGTCCGTCCCCATTCGCCTGCCTGATATTCACAGTCAAGTCACAATACCGCGCTCGCACGCTTCCTCAGTTTCCCAAGGACGAATTGATTTGCTGCTGTGTTTGCTCCATCGCCTTGCTGACAGGCGTCCCCAGATCAAACGCTGACTGCAACCCTTGCTGCACGTATTGAACAACTGTCAGATACTGCGCAGAGGCAGGCGATGCGTGCTGATACTTAAGTTCTTCAATCGCAGCCCGCATTTGCGGATGCGCCTTCAAAAATGCCTGATAGCCCGGACTGACAAGCGCCCCTTTTGCCACCGGGACATACCCGGTCATCTCCGACCACTTGGCGCTTTGCGCAGGCGCTGTCCACCACTGGATAAACGTCCACGCGGCAGGGCGCAGGTTTGCCGGCGTGCTGGAAAGCATCACCGCATCGCCGCCACCCGGGGGAACCGCACGCATGACATCTGCCGGAAACATCGCTGTATTCCACTGAAACCGATGCCCAACAGCCTTCGCAACTTCCACCGCATCGCCGGGTGAGTCAATGTCCATCGCAGTCTGCCCCGCGGCAAACGCCTGTGTCGTGTCCGTCCAGTAGTTGGGACCCGTTTGCACCTTTGCGTAACCGCTTTTTACAAGCTGCTGTTCCATCGTCAAAATTCGCTCGCCAGCCGCCGTCGCGAAGGTTGCTTGACTCCGGTTTGCGGACATGATGTGACCACCGCCACTCCACACCGACGCCTCAAACGGCCACCAGTCAACGAGTGGCTCAAAACCGTACACTTTATGGTTGCCGCCGCCTTTGGTGAGCTTTTTCGCATCGAAAGCAAGTTGGCTCCACGTAGCAGGCGGATTGGCGATGCCCGCCTTTTTGAACATTGTCTCATTGTAATAAAGCACGGGAACGCTTCGATTGAATGGCACACCATAATATTGACCGCCAAACTGCGTGCTGACGAGCATGCCACTGATAAAATCGTTCGGCTTGTCATGTCCACTCTTTTTCATGTACGACGTCAAGGGAAGCAAATGCCCAGAGAGCGCAAACACAGGCATGGAGTGCACTTCCATCTGCGCGAGATCCGGCGCATCCCCTGCGCGAATGGCCGCAAGCAGCTTCTGCTGCTCCGGTCCGCCACCGGAATAACTTCCTTGATACGTTGCAGTCACATGAATCCCCGGGTGCGTACGGTTAAACGCTGCCACAAGCTGCTGCACATCCGAACTGAGCTGGCCGCCAATTCCATACCAAAATGAGATTTGTACGGGTGCTGACACGCGATGGACTGATGTAGAAGCCATTGCGCTACTGCCGCCAACAGCTGTAGTGAGCGTCAGAATCGTTGCAATAAGCTTTACTCGATCGATTGTTTTCATTAAAAACACCGTCCTATATACGTTTTATGTCAATTCTCAATTCGCGCCTTCCTGCTGCCACGTCAAGGAAGCTGTCAACCCTTGACGCCGTAACTGGTGACACCGCGAATGATAAAACGTTGACCTAGAACAAACAGGATAAGAACAGGAAGCACGGCAAACAAGTCTGCTGCCATCATGAGATTCCAGGCCAAACCATTTCCCGCAGATTCCTGGTCAAGAAAATAAGACAAAGCGACCGGAATCGTGCGCATGCCATTTGAGTTTGTCGCGATGAGCGGCCAAAACAGACTGTCGTAGTGAAAAACAAAGTTAAGAATTGCGAGCGTGACTAGCGACGCTTTTGCGTTAGGCAGCACGATGGACCACAAAATGCGTAGATGGGATGCTCCGTCAACTTGTGCGGCGGCGATCAACTCCTTTGGGATGGCTAAAAATCCTTGGCGCAGAAGAAAAATGCCAAATGCGCTTCCAACAAACGGCAGGACGAGTCCCGCGTATGTGTTGATGAGATGCACTTGCGCGAGCATGAGGTACACCGGGATGAAAACGGCCTGTGTCGGCACCATCATGCCAAGCAGTGTGACGAAAAAGGCTGTACGCGCGCCGCGAAACGGAACCATGGCAAATCCATAGGCAGCGAGCGTCGACGTGATCAGTTGGGCCGCTACGATCAAAAAATTGCTCACGAAGCTATTGAAAAAATAAGTGGCAAACGGTTGGGATCGCCACGCTCTGACAAAATTCTCAAAGTGCCAGCCCTGCGGCCATAGATGCAGCGCATTTCTAAAAAGGCTTGTATTGCTTGAGAGCGCACTGACCACCGTGAAGTAGATTGGCGCGAGAATGACGACAGAGAGCAAGATGAGTGTGAGATGGGCAACGATGCGACCAATCAAATTTCGCGAAACCATCATTCGTAAACCACCCATCTCCGGCTGAATAGAACCTGCAACCACGTGAGCAGCGCGAGAAAGATCAAAAGGACAATGGACGCCGCCGATGCAGTCCCAATGTTGTACATTTGAAAACCCTGCATGAAAATGTAGTACACCACCGTCAGCGTGGCGCCTGCAGGGCCACCCTGGGTCATCGCGTAGACCTGATCAAAGGTTTGAAAGGACTGGATTGTGCAAATCACCGAGGCAAAGAAAAGGCTTGGCGAAAGGTTTGGCAAGATAACTCTCCAAAACGTTTCCTGCGCGCCAGCACCGTCGACTGCCGCCGCCTCTTTCAGCGTGTGCGAGATGTTTTGAAGCCCTGCTAAGAAGATGATGACGTAGTACCCGAGGTACTGCCACACGGTCATCGCGATCACGCTTGGCAGCGCAAGCGTGCTTGATCCCAGCCAATCAGGTCCACTTATGTGAAACAGCGCGAGAATTTGGTCGATCAGCCCAAAATCAGGGTTGTACATCAGGGAGAATGCAAGGCCTGATGCAACGAGTGGCACCACATATGGCGCGAAGAGAATCGTGCGATAAATGCGTGTCCCTTTTAAGCCCATGTCGAGAAGAACGGCAAGGAAAAGCCCCAAAGGGATCAGGATAAGGAGCAAAAAGAGCCCAAACCAAAAGGTGTTGGCGATTGCCTGTTGAAAATCCGGAGAGACCGCAAGATGAATGTAATTTCTAAACCCTACGAACTGCGGGTTTGCCGTAAGAAGATTCCACCGCTGAAAACTGAGATAGAGGACGTAGCCTGCCGGAATGAACAAAAACAACGTAAGCGACAGCAGACCCGGAAGGATGAACAGCCAACCTGCTGCGCTGGTTTTTAACGCCCGGCGGTTTCGCGAAGGCTGAATGCGGCGGGAATTCGCGCGCGTTTTTTCATTGAGAGGGCAATCGCTGGAGGAGTGACGGGATGAAGGATCTTTGCTGCGGAGGGTCAATTCAGGCATACGCGGCACTCGCTCTCCTCGGTCATGATAGCGCGAGTATAGCTTGCACAACTTCAGGAAGTGCAAAGATGGGGTAAACAATGTGTAAATCATTGATCTTTCTTCTGTCATTCGGTAAAACGCGACACCCGCAAACGCACGCCTCGAAAGTGTGCGCAGATTGCAGTAGAATGGTTGAAGGATCGATTCTTTCGTCTTAACAGGAGATGCGCAATGAGACAACTCTTTCGTTTTTTGCGACCTTACAAAGCCTCGATTCTTGGCATCCTCTTGCTCATCTTTCTGCAATCGATATCCAGCTTGTATCTGCCAAACCTCATGTCAAAGATCGTGGATGTCGGCGTCATGACGGGCAATGTGGGCTACATCCTGAAAATTGGGTTGCTCATGCTTTTGGTCGCTCTCGCAGGCGTCCTGTGTTCAGTTTTTGCAGGACTGCTCTCCGCCAAAGCATCGGCCGGATTTGGTCAGCGTCTGCGCCAGGAACTGTTTAACCACATTGAAGACTTCATGCTCCATGAGTTTGATGAGATCGGCACCTCCTCACTGACCGTGCGCACCACGAATGACGTAATGCAAGTCCAGCAGTTTATCAATATGCTGTTGCGCATGATGGTGATGGCGCCACTCATGGCAATCGGCGGCATTTTGATGGCCGTGTATACGGATGCGCCCCTGTCCCTGACTATCGTGTTCATCATGCCCGTCCTTGCACTCTCCATCTATCTCATTTTGCATCGCGGGTTCTCCCTCTTTGGCACGATCCAAACCAAAGTGGATCAGCTCAATCGCGTCGTGCGCGAGAACCTGATCGGCGTGCGCGTGGTGCGCGCCTTTGACCGAACGGCAGACGAGTTGAAACGCTTCCAGCTTGCAAACCGCGAACTGTCAGACGTTTCGGCGCGCGCCTTTCAAGTGATGTCAGCGCTGATGCCCCTTCTCATGTTGATCATCAACCTCTCCACGATCGCCATTCTCTGGTTTGGCGGCATCCGCGTCAACAACGGCACCCTGCAGATCGGAAGCTTGATGGCATTTATCCAATACGTCACACAGATCATGTTTTCTGTCATGATGGTCTCGGCCATGCTGTTCATGGTTCCACGCGCGCAAGCGTCTGCCAAACGCATTCAGGAGGTTTTCGACATTCAGCCGCAGATTGTCGATCCGGTGTCCCCGAGTCCCACGCCTCTGCCGCCTGCGTCGGCGCCAAAAGGGCTTGTGTCATTTGAAGGCGTCTGCTTTCGCTATCCTGGCGCAGAGAAAGACGTGCTCGAAGATCTCTCCTTTCAGGCATTCCCCGGAGAGATCACTGCCATTATCGGCGGGACTGGCGCAGGAAAGACCACGCTTCTCAGTTTGATTCCACGCTTCTTTGATGTGACAGACGGCTGCATCCGAATCGACGGCATCGATCTGAGGGAGATGAGCCAGCAGGCCTTGCGCCAAAAGATCGGCATGGTGCCGCAAAAGTCGGTTTTGTTCTCCGGGACGATCGCCGAGAATCTGCGCTTTGGCCGCGAGGATGCGACGGATGAGGAAATCCGCCACGCGGCAAACGTTGCGCAGGCGAGTGAATTTATCGATACCTTTGAAAATGGCTTTGACACCTTTCTATCCCAAGGCGGCGCAAACCTGTCAGGCGGTCAAAAACAGCGGCTCACCATCGCCCGCGCGTTTGTGCGACAACCAGCAATTTATCTCTTTGACGACAGCTTCTCCGCGCTCGACTTTAAGACAGACGTGATGCTGCAAAGAGCCTTGCGGCGCGAAGCTGCACAGTCAACCGTGATCCTGGTTGCGCAGCGTGTCATGTCCGTGAAGGATGCCGACCGCATCCTCGTGCTTGATGAGGGGCGCAAGGTAGGCGAAGGAACGCACCGCGAACTCTTGAAAACATGTAGCGTGTATCAGGAGATTGTCCATTCGCAAATGGCAGAGGGGGAAATCGCGTGAATCAGCGCGGAGGGAATCACCAAGGCATGCGCCCCGGACCGGGCAATGGTTTCGGCGGGCCGGCAGGGATGCTCATGCCCGTGCAAAAGCCCAAAAACATGAAAGGGACGCTGTCGCGCCTGATCCGCTATTTTCGCCCGTACACCCTGCGCCTTCTGCTCGTCGTTTTGGCAACCCTCTTTGGCACCGCATTCAGCATCCTCAGTCCGAAAATCATGGGCAACGTCACAACCGATCTCTTTGCGGGTGTTTCCCAAAAATTCAGAGGCGTTTCGGGCGGAGGCGTCGATTTCCTACTGATCGCAAGGCTGCTTTTGCTTTTGGGTGGACTGTACATCTTCAGTTCGCTGCTAAGCTATATCCAGCAATACATCATGGCGGGCGTCGCGCAAAAAGCGGTCTCCGACCTGCGCAGCCAAGTCAACGAAAAATTGTCCCGACTGCCGATCAGCTACTTTGACACACATCCGCACGGAGAAATCCTCAGCCGCTTCATTAACGACTTTGACAACATCAGCAGCACGCTCCAGCAAAGCCTCACCCAGGCCCTCTCTGCCGTGGTCACCTTCATCGGCGTTTTTGTCATGATGCTCTCCATCAGCCCACTCATGACGCTGGCGGTGGTTTTGACCCTGCCGCTCAGTTTCGTTGTCACCAAGGCCATCGCAAAGCGTTCACAAAACCAGTTCAAGCTCCGTCAGCACTCACTCGGCGCATTAAATGGGCACATTGAGGAAATGTTCACGGGCCACCAGGTGGTCAAAGCGTTTGGCTATGAGACGACCGCCAAAGAGAAGCTTGCCACGATCAATGAAGCGTATTACGAGGCGGCATGGAAGGCGCAATTTGTGACAGGGATCATCATGCCGATCATGAATTTTATCGGCAACCTCAGCTATGTCTTGGTTTGTGTCATCGGCGGGATACTCGTCACTTACAAGCGCCTGCAAATCGGCGATATTCTCGCGTTCATCCAGTATTCTCGGCAATTCTCCCAACCGATCAACCAGTTGTCGAGCATCTCAAACGTCATTCAATCCACGCTGGCATCTTCCGAGCGCGTGTTTGAGATGCTCGACGAACAGGAAGAGGAGGATCCGCGCGAACAAATCGCAAAAGACGCAGCGCACCCCTGTGATGATGATGGTCAGGGGCACGAAGCGTCAGGACGATCCGCGGAAGCGGTTCGGTTCGAAGGTACGGATCAGGTTTTTGTCGCGGAGCGTTCGGCGGAATCTGTCACAGCAAAACGCGGCAGGGTCGTGTTTGAGAACGTCTCGTTTCGCTATAAAGTGGGTGAACCACTCATTGAAAATCTGAGCCTGCGTGCCGAACCGGGACAGAAGATCGCGATTGTCGGTCCGACAGGCGCCGGAAAAACCACGCTGATCAACCTGTTACTGCGGTTTTACGAGCAAGATGCCGGGACCATTTTACTCGATGGCGTAGATATAAAGACGTTTCCCCGCGCGGCGCTGCGGCAAAAATTTGGCATGGTATTGCAGGACACGTGGCTTTTTCACGGCACGATCTTTGAAAATATCGCCTATGGACGCAAAGGCGCGACAGAGGCGGAAGTGATCGCAGCGGCAAAAGCGTCTTATGCCGACTCGTTTATTCGAAAACTTCCAGATGGCTACGCTACACACTTAAACGAAGAGACTTCCAACCTGTCACAGGGACAAAAGCAACTGCTGACGATTGCCCGCGCATTCTTGGCCAATCCAACGATCCTCATTCTTGATGAGGCTACAAGCAGTGTCGACACGCGCACGGAGATCCACATCCAGCACGCGATGAAGCGCCTGATGGATGGACGCACCAGCTTTGTGATCGCTCATCGATTGTCCACGGTGCGCGATGCAGACTGCATTCTTGTGATGAATCACGGCCGTGTCGTCGAGCAGGGAGCTCACGACGCGCTGATCGAGCAGGACGGATTCTACGCAGAACTCTACAAAAGCCAGTTTGCCAGCGCGTTGCCGGAATTCGCGGCACTAGAAAAGGTGTGATCCATACACGCTATAACCGTAACCCCATCTATTTATGAAAGAGGGCTTCTACCGTGAGATTGCGCTCTACACTTGGATTGGCGGCCATCGTGGCGGTCGCCGCCCTTTCTTTTGCCGAGACAAACCAGCAAAAGAGGTCGCCGACTCAAGTTCCACCCGAACTTTTTATGCCGCAAAACAACGTGGTCATCAATACAGAGATGAACCGCGCTTCTTACCTTCAACTCCCTGTGTACATTGTGCCACAGCAAAAGAACGGCGCGGGGAATATCTCCAGAATCTCGCTTGACAAGATGCCCGGCATACAGCTTAAGAACGCCTACTTTGGCTCTGGCACAAACGTTCAAGGGCAACTCACAAGTCTGCAACTCATTTTGGAAATGTCCACGACGCATCCCGTTCATTCACTCACGGCAAATCCCGCTTTCACGATTGATTTCTCAAATGGGCAAACCGTTTCCATCCATGCAGGCCATTGGCAAATCAATATCTGGCCTAATCACACACCCGCATTTCGCGTTAACCGTCTATCGATCGGAAATGAATTTTTAAATCCGGTGAAACAAACCACGTATTCGCTCACTGTGACGAATCGAACAAATTCCAAAGTTACGCTGACTGGGCTCACCATGGCGAGTCCACTCGCCACCTTCCGCGACGTCACGGTGCATGCGTCAGACTCACACGCCAAACCGGCTCGTTTGACATCAACCGCATACGTGAACGTTTACCCGAAGCAAACCGTGACACTGCGTGCCACGCTTGACTTTGGAAACACTTTTCACGGTTACGGCATGTTCACACCGCTCGTTGAATACGTCGATTCAAACGGCAAGGCAGTACAGCCACTCATGCCCGCCATCTTTCAACTTACACCCAATCTCTCGCGCATTCAAAAAACCATTCCAGGCGTACGCTATTCTATAAATTAGGATCCCAGTTTAAAAAAGAAATAGGATCGCCGAGCGCCGCTCAAGCTTCTTCCACATACAGTCTGCTGACAGCCGTCCAAACGTCATTTGGCTTAAGAATCACAATCCCTGTCTCATCACTTGAAAGATTCACATTCGGCGCATTGACCATGTTCGTTTGCGGCTCAGGGCAAATGTATTCGCCACGTCCGAAATTGTTAAAGACCATCCAGTAGCGATACTGCGTGTCCACTTCAAACACCAGGCGCACGCCAAGCCGCGTGTCTGTCAGCGTAGCGTAGTTTCTCCCATCCTGAGGCAGCGCTTTGTAGTGGTGATCAAGCGCCGCATAAAATGGCTGCACACCGCTTGTTTGAAGTCGCTCTTCCTCAGGTGTAAGCGGCTGAAGTCGACCTGTCGGAAGCATGCGCGGCGATAGCTCAAAATGATCTCCGATCGTCGCCTTGATTCGGTAATCATCGACGTGACTGTCCTTGGCAAACGGAATGCGCAGTGCCGTGTGAAACCCGAGCATGAGCGGCATCGCCGCAGTTCCGCAGTTTTCCACCCGCACATCTTGCTGTAGACCCGCTCTTGTCAGCGTATAGCGAAGAGCGATTGTAAATTCGTGAGGGAAGTAGCGATGCGCGGCATGCTTCTCATCCACGCGCTGCGTCAGCTCGACATAGGCCGCATCTTCCGATTCACCCGTTTCCGATACACTCCACGGTACGTCCTTTAAGAATCCGTGGATGTGATTGTGCGTTTTTGTCTCCGTGACAGGAAAGTGGTACGCGTGGCCGTTCACGGTGAATGCGCCATCTTCGTATCGATTGGGCGGAAACAATACGGGAAAACCATAGAGAAGCGGTTTCTCAACGATTGCGGCGAGGCTTTCAGGCTTGCGCAAAAAGCTCAACTGGCGTTCTTCATCTTCAAAAGAAACGAGGTTGCCACCCTGCGCTGGCAACACCATCGCAGAATACGGTCCCGCCTTCAGCGTAATCGCATTTGCCCCGTCAAAAAGATGCCGCTTCACATTTGCCTGCACGTCGACCCTCTCCATCCCGCCATGTCGTTGTAACCCCATCAGGTATTGATGCACTATGCCATCCGAACCGCGAAACTCCGCCCGCCTCACGGACGGACTGGGGAATCCTCATCCTCATACCCGTTCGGATGCGCCTGATGCCACGTCCAGGCACTCGCTACCATGGAAGAAAGGTCCGTATACTTCGGCTGCCACCCGAGCATCTCCCGCGCCTGCTGTGAAGACGCGACAAGCGCTGCCGGATCGCCCGCGCGACGCGCCACCTTAACAGCGGGGATCGGATGCCCCGTCACCTTGCGCGCCACCTCAATGACTTCATTTACGGAAAAGCCCTGCGCATTGCCGAGATTAAAAGACTCCGCCCCGCCTTTGCGACTGCGCAAACGCAAAACGGCGAGTCGGTGAGCGCTCGCCAAATCCGACACGTGAACGTAGTCGCGGATGCACGTCCCATCCGGCGTAGGATAGTCATCGCCAAACACGGACACTGCCTCTCGCTGACCGAGTGCGACCTGCAGCACGAGCGGGATGAGATGTGACTCTGGGCGATGGTCCTCGCCGATCGGAAGTGTCGCGTGAGCACCCGCCGCATTGAAATAGCGCAGGCGGATAGACTTTAGTCCGTACGCCTGATAGCACCAGTCCAGCATCTTTTCAATCGCCAGTTTCGTCTCGCCGTAGGGATTTGTGGGCTCCTTCTTGGCAGACTCCTCAATCGGCATCCCCTCAGGCTCTCCGTACACGGCGGCGGTCGATGAGAATACGATCCGCGAAACGCCCGCCTCCACCATGGCACAGAGCAGCTTGGCCGTCGCGGCAACGTTGTTTTCGTAGTATTTCAGCGGATTTTTTACACTCTCACCAACGAGCGAATAGGCGGCAAAATGAACGACGGTATCCACGCTGTGCTTTTTTAGCACCGCAATCATCTGCTCCGAATCGCGCAGGTCCATCGCATAAAACGGCGTGTCAAGCACCGCGCCCCTGTGCCCTGTGGAGAGATTGTCAACCACCACCACCTCTTCCCCGTGTTCCTTGAGTTCCGCCACCGTGTGACTGCCAATGTACCCGGCCCCGCCCGTCACTAAAATCGCCATTTTAAAGTCCTCCACCCCATCTTTTATCTACCGCCGCACGAACGTCACGCTCCATCTCACGCGTGACCTCTTTGACCCCATCGCCGAGATCCGTGATATAAAACGACGGCTCGTAACCGATGATCTTTGTGTACTCTGCTCGCACTTCCACGATAAACGCCTCCACGCAGTCAGCCTGCACAAGATTCACGGTGCATCCACCAAACCCCGCGCCTGTCATGCGCGCACCTATACAGCCCGGCGCGCGCCACGCGACCTCAGCCAACGTGTCAAGCTCAAACCCGGTCACCTCATAATCATCCCGCAAAGAAACGTGCGACGCATTCATCATCTGGCCAAACAAGGCGATCTCGTTGCGACGCAAAACGTCCACCGCCTGCTTTGCCCGCTGGTTCTCCGTCACCACGTGACGGGCGCGCTTGCGCAAAACCTCGCTTTGAAGTGTCGCCTCGATCGTGGCAAATTCCGCCTCGTCAAGATCAGCCAGATGGCGGATCCCTGGCCGCACGCGCTGCATTTGACAAAGCGCCTGCTCACACTCGCCTCTGCGCTCGTTATACTTCGAATCGGCCAAGCCGCGGCGCTTGTTCGTGTTGATGATCACCAAACGGACGCCCGCAATCTGCATCGGCACTCGCTGGTAATCAAGCGTGTCGCAATTCAGCGAGATGGCGTGGTTCGCTTTGCCAAGCGCCACCGCAAACTGGTCCATGATGCCACAGTTGACCCCGACAAACTGGTTCTCCGCCGCCTGCGACATAAGCGCGAGGCGTTCCGGCGCAAGATCGGCCCCGAGCATTTCATTTAACATAGAAGCTGTGACAACCTCGATCGAGGCGGAACTCGAAAGACCCGCGCCACTCGGCAGGTTGCCAACGTAGAGCAGGTCAAGACCCGGGATGTCAAACCCTAGCTTCTGAAACTCGCGGAGCACCCCTTTGGGGTAATTCGCATAGTCATCTTGCGCGCTGTAGTGTATCTCATCACTTGCGACCTCCACGACTTGCGAGAAGGAGGTCGACGCGATGCGCACCAGCTTGTCACGGCGTACCCGAGCGAAGACCCATGTGCCTAGAGTCAGGGCTGCGGGCAATACGTGACCGCCGTTGTAGTCCGTGTGCTCACCAATCAGATTCACGCGCCCCGGAGCGAAAAACACGCGAACGGGCGAATCGCCTGCAATGTCTGGCTCAGGCGAAAAGGCGAGAAACGTTTGCATGGCCTGCGCCAACTCATTATGCGGCCCTTCACTTGCTGTCTGACCCGCGAGACGATTACCATCCGTCACGGTCGAATTCCTCCCCTCGTTTTAAAATGGCTGCGCGAAGTTGTGGCGCGGTATCTTCTACTGCGAGCGGGTTGCAGGGCGCCCACGCTCCAGACTCGGATGAGGCGAGATACTTTACCCTGTCTTTTGAACGCAGCGGCGGGTAAAACTCGATGTGAAAATGGTAGAATTTATGAGCATCCGGGAATTGCCCCGTCGGCGCGGTCGCGTTTGTCACATCCTGGTTCACAGGGCTTTGGTGCAGCACCATCATGTAGGGGAATTCGCGGTCGAACAGCGCATCCATGCCCGCCGTCACACGTTTTAGCATCTTGGCGAGATCGTCCCGCTCTGCACTTGTGAATTGAAGGAGATTCGACGTGTGCGACTTGCTGGAGATAAACGCGCCGTACGGATAATCTGTAAAAAAGGGTATATAACTCACAAACGATTCTGTTTCCAAAAGCATTCTCTGCTGAAATGACATCTCTTCTCGGTTGATATCGCAGATCAGGCAGGATCCCGTCGCAGCGTGATGGTCGCGGCAAGCTTCAAGCTCAACGCGAATCTTTTGCGGCACATAGGGATACGCATAGATTTGTCCGTGTGGGTGCGGCATGGTGACGCCAACCTCCGGGCCGCGGTTCTCGAAAATCAGGACGTATTGATGCGCAGGATCTTGCGCTAACACCGCAAACCGCGCCGCCCACAAATCGATCAGTTTGCGCAGATGGGAAACGGGAAGCTGTGAAAGCGACGCGTGATGATCTGGAGAATAGAGGATGACTTCACATTTTCCGTACGCCTCTGCCGTTTGATAGAGTCCCGTGGCTACATCGTCAGGCTGTGGCGGATGCTGCGAAAGTGCTGGAAAGTCATTGTCATACTGATAAACATCATAGTCTTCTGGAACCTTGCCCGAGCCGGGGCAAAACGGGCAATCGTCCTTTGGCATCTGCGGACGTCCCTGCCGATTGGATGCCACCATCGTCCAGTCTTTTAACAATGGATTGTAGCGCAGTTCAGCCAAGGTAGCTCCTCCTTTCTAAAATACGCGGGAAAACCGTTTCCCACCTCAGCGCGCAAATTTACGTGTCATCCGTCTCTGTACGCGCAGCGATGACTTCTGTCCCGCGTCGGCGAAGTTCCGCAATCTCCTCTGCGTGCGGATCTGAGTCCCCGTCTTTTTCAGCAGATGCGTCTGTAATCACCACATCCACCTCATCCAGCATGGCGAGATGGGCAAATCCGCGCACCCCCCACTTGGTGTGATCAAACAGCAAAATGACCGTCTCCGCCCTCTCCATCAAAACGCGATGGACAGACGCTTCTTGCAGGTTAGGTGAACTAACGCCGAATTCCAGATCCACACCGTGCGCGCCAAGAAAGAGCAGGTCTGTGTGCAATTGGCGGGCGCTCTGCTCGGCAAGCGGTCCAACCAACGCATCAGACGGTGTGCGAAATTGTCCTCCCGTCAAATGAATGTCACGCCAGCCGTTGGCCTGAAGCGCAATGGCGATGTTGGTTGAATTTGTCACGAATGTGAGGGACTCCCGTTTCATGCGCGCCTGGCTGCGACGTTCTTTCACCTCACGCTGCGCGGTCGGTGTACCCGAACCTGTCGCAAACGACTCGGGCTTGATCCATTTGGCGAGTGTCCAAGTCGTGGTTCCCGCCGACATGCCTATTGTCATGCCAGGCTCGATCAAGGATAATGCCCGCTTGGCAATGGCGGACTTTTCGGCTTGTTGGAGCACGCGTTTGTTCATAAACGCAAGCTCACTCGTACTTTTCGCGGCGCGTCCACCACCAGCCACTTTTTCGACCATACCTTGCCGCTGCAACATCGTGAGATCGCGGCGGATCGTGATCTCCGAGACGTTGAGCTGCGCCGCCAGATCCTGAATCGATACAAAGCCTTTTTGACTCAACACGCGGAGAAGCGCGTCGCGGCGCTCTGACGGATACATCGACGACCCCTCCTGTCCATCTGCGCTCGCTGATCTTTGGCGCACGACCAAACGGCGAACTCGGCGCAGCGTGGCCCCACGTTTCGCGAAAACAAACTTTGCGCTCGATGGAATGATCATTTTATGATCTTATTTTATCACTTTTTGATCATTTCGTTCGATCATTTTTGATAAATATTTCTCGCACCTCATGCCTGCTTCCATTCTAGTCCCAGTTCTCTTTTGAAAGCCTCAAATCCTTTGCGTGTCACGCGTACAGCGCGCCCTCCTGGGACCCGTTCGATCCACAGAAGATCAAACAAACGATGGGTCATCGCGGCTCCGAGCGCCCCCGCAATGTGGTGCCTACGCTCGCTCCAGTCCAGACACTGCCGGGCAAAATGGCGTCTGCCACTTCGAAGCTGCTCTGTGTCAACGCCGAATGAGTGAAACCACGTTTCCCCTTCGGATGACACCGTGAAATCTCGATTCTCCTTGTGAATGAATCCCAGTTCCACCATCCGTTCAGTAAGCGCGACACCAACCTCCCCCGCCAGGTGGTCATAGCACGTGCGAGCAAAGTGTATATTCTTGGTTTGATCCGACTCGCGAAGCGAGCGGATAGGCTTTGACGGAGAGATCGCGCAAAGCGCCTCCAAGGCATGACCTACCTCTTGGTTTGCGAGTCGATAATAGCGGTGGCGGCCATGTGATTCATGAAGCAAAAGACCACCTTCTACCATTTTCGCGAGATGTGAACTCGCCGTTTGTGGTGTAATGCCTGCGGCGCGCGCGAGTTCACTGGCAGGCATCGCCTTACCTCCGAGGAGGCGCATCAACATCTCTGCCCTAGAGGCATCTCCGATCAACGAGGCAATTTCAACGACGTTTGGTGTCATCCCCGCTTGCACCCCTTCTTTTTATCTCATCCTATCCGGAACAAACATCCACGATTCGATGATAATCGAATGCTTATCGCATTACAATGAAGGGGACAGACAAATGCGCACAGGAGGCGGGCCGTTATGTACGTGCAAGAAGGAAGGACGAAGACGAGAACGATTCACCCAAAGATCTTGTATTTTGGGACACCTGTGGTGCTCCTCACGACCCTTCAAGAAGACGGAACAAGCAACATCACACCGATGTCCTCCGCGTGGGCGCTTGGCAATCGCATCATTCTGGGGCTCGGCGAAGGAGGACAAGGGCTTGCCAACCTGCGGCGGCATAATGAGTGTGTTGTCAACATCCCCAGTCCCGATCTGTGGCATCAAGTCGAGGCGTTGGCGCCCCTCACCGGGGCAAATCCAGTTCCCGCGCATAAAAAAGGGGGCTTTCGATATGAAAAGGACAAATTTACGGCGTCCGGTCTGTCTGCCATTCCCTCCCATCGTGTGGCGCCAAGCCGAATCGCCGAATGTCCACTGCAGATCGAGGCAAGCGTGGTGAATCTTCGCGTGACAGGAGAAGATACCCGTTTTGCAATCATTGAAACAGAAGCGGTATCGATTCACGCACATGAGCGCATCATCCTCGATGACACGCACATTGACCCATTAAAGTGGAGTCCCTTGATCTACAATTTTCGTCACTATTTTGGTCTTGGCGAACAAAGAGGTAAGACGTTTCGGGCAGAGGTTTGAGACTGCAGCTTGCAAATCCACGGTTACGCCATGGCGTCTCCTGCTGGCTCACGCTAACTGCTGAACCCAATTGCGTGTCCTTCGATACCACAGAAAGAGCCACGCACGCAACGCGTTATCTGCAGCAATGCTAACCCACACGGCTGGCAGACCAAAGCCAAGGCGCCAGGCAAAAAGGTACACACCCAGTGTCCGAACACCCCAAATCCCGATCATCGTTGTGATCATGGGGAACTTGCTGTTGCCTCCGGCTTGGATGGCGGATGTGTCTACCAAGACGGCCGCCAAGAAAGGCTGGGAAAAGACATCGATGGCAAGGATGATGAACAGCAGGTGTATGACGTGTGGGTTGTGAGTGAATAAAAGTCCGATCCACGGACTTAACACACACAAGAGAACGGCAACCGCTGTCATGGATACAGCCGACTCCATGTAGCTAAAGCGTCGATATATCCTCACATCAGACTCGTTGCCGCTTCCAATGGCTTGTCCGATCGTGGCTGTGGTGGCGACAGCAAACCCGTTTCCAATTGCAGATCCGAATGTGGTGATGGTTCCTGCAATATTGTGTGTTGCATACACATCGATCCCAATCCGCACGATGAGTCCAAAATAGACGACTTGCCCAAGGCGCATGGAAAGGCGCTCCAACGCGGCAGGAATCGCAAATTGTGTCATACTCCAGCAGAGCGATGTTGACAACTTCAAGTCGGAAACGCGCAAGGTGAGTGTGTTCACGCTACGGGATTTTTGCCAAAGGCGAATCAGTGCGTAAAGGCGCGCGAACACCATGGCGACGGCCGCACCCTTAATGCCGAATCCGTGAAACGGTCCCACCCCGAAAATCAACACATAATCAAATACAACGTGCAGACCGTTCATTTCAAGCCCCACACGAAACGGGGTCTTGGTGTCGCCAATGGCCCGAAATGCCGCCGACTGTGCAGTAAACAAGGCAATGAATGGCGAGATTCCAAGTACAACTGTAAAATACGGGAGTGCCGTACTTTGAAGAATCCCTTGAGCCCCCATGACATGCAGCAGCGGTACAGCAAAAAAGAGGGAGATAAGCGATGCGAAAAGGCCGATCATGAATGCAATGACAAACCCATGCCAGATCACAGAATGACTTCGTTCTTTGTTTTTCGCGCCAACCGCGCGGGACAAAAAGACCGAAAGCGCCGCCGACACCGCCGTAAACACACCGATGTAAGTCATACTGTAGACATTGGTCACACCCACTGCATCAATCGCGATAAGTCCCAGCCTCGCAATAAAGAAGGTGTCAACAACACCCAATAAATTCTGCAGATACGCCTCTCCAATGGCAGGCAATGCTATGTTGAACACCCGTCTGGCTTGGACTGGAATTCGAGTGCCCACACCCACACGCATCTTCCTTTCCGCGCCAAATGCAAACAAAGTCAGCGAATGGACAATAACGCCCGCGAATGACGCCCGCGCTGACGGCAACGGCCGCTTCGATCACCAGCCATAGGGTTGAAATCCGCTCGATGTTACGCCTAACCTTGCGGTCGCAACATGTGATGACATAGATAGTCCTAACCCCTTTTAGTGGTGATGTTCTTCAAGACGATCACTTGTGCAAAGAATGGACTCATCGTGCAGATGCGTAGGATCTTCAGCTTGAATGGTCACGTGGCCGATCCCCAAATGCACGAGCTTGTGTTCTGCATCCCGCAATAGGTTTTGGGTGCCTTCCACGGTCATTTTCCCGTCGACAACCACATGGCAGGAGAGTGCGTTTCTCCCACTGGTAATCGTCCAAACATGCAAGTCGTGCACATGTTGAATACCTTGTACTGACGTGATGGCGTTCACGACTTTTTGGATTTCAATTCCGGCAGGTGTCCCTTCCATCAAAACGCTCACGGTCTGCTTTACAATTTTCCAGGCTCCACGCGCAATCAGCAATGCGATGAGTACACTCAGGGTGGGATCGATCACATACCACTTGGTGAACACGATGATGATTCCGCCCACGATGACCCCAGCCGAAGCGGCGGCATCTCCAAGCATGTGCAAAACAGCGCTCCTGACGTTGATATTCTCTTCATGACGCATTCCCAAACCAAGATACAGGTTCATCACAAGTCCCACGCCGGCGCTTACAAACATCCAAGTGGGGCTGACTTGTTCTGGGTGCTTAAAACGATGAAAGGCCTCCCACAAAATCCATAGCGTAATGAGAATGAGGGTAATGCCGTTAATGAACGCCGCCAAAATCCCGGCTCGGTAATAGCCAAATGTCATGCCTTCATTCGCTGGTTTTTCGGACTGCTTCATCGCATACCAGGAAAGCCCGATGGCCAAAAGATCCGTGAGCACATGCCCTGCGTCAGACAACAGCGCCAAACTGTGGGAAAGCCAGCCCCCCAGGAGTTCCACACCAAGAATGACGAGCGTCAAAAAAAATGCGAGCTTCATTCTCCCTGCTGGCGCGTGGGAGTGAAAGACATCTCCATGGTCATGATCGTGATGGTGTTCGGTCATTGAATATCTCCTTTTCTTCGTGGTATATCTCCATTCTTCAGTTCTTCAAGGCAGGTTCTACAAATACACCTTTTTTCCGACCCTGATGGGATTTTGTCGGATATCTCCTGCGGAAAGAATTCTTGATCACACCAACATGTTCCATGGGGTTTGCCAGCAACATTGCCGCAGTTGTTATCCCTTCCACAAATCGGGTATTTGTTCCCATTTAACATTAACCTCAGCCGCCTTGTTGCCTTTTTCGGTCTATGATTCGACCGAGAATCTTTAATTATCCCATTGAACCCTCTTGCCCTGCCCTTCTACCACTCGATTTTCTCTGGATAATGCTCGATCAAACGAATTTCTTCCACAGAGCAATGATGTTCCCGTGCCACTGTCCTAACTCCCTCTTCAACTTGGCGATATTCCTTCCCTTTTTCAGTCATTCGTTTGACAATTAAAGATAACTCCTTCGCCCTTTGCTCTCTATCCCCGATTTCAAGATATCGAATGTTCAACATATCCAGGTATTGCGTCGTGTAGCCATCCGTCCATGTATAGTCATTGTGCAAGAGGTTCACGATTCGCTTGTATGAAGCCTCTGTCACAGCTTCTTTCAGACAATTCGCGATCAACGACTGAAACAATCGAGCGGTCACAATATGTGCATCCCATAGATTTTTCTTGTCCACCAACGGGTAAGTGGCTGACTTTGCATGTGTTTTAGCATAAAGACGGATAAAGTCGTTGATTGCCATAGTGACGAAAAGTGCCTCTGGATAGTAAACTTGGCACTTGTAATACAAATTTTTATCCGGCGTGATCATCTCCAACATTCGCATCCTGTCCGCATTCATACCGTTGTCAACGAACTCAAATTCCCGATCACCCTGGAACGCATGTCGAATGTCATACATCACTCCGAGAATCCGAAGACGCGCCCCTTCGTAATTCCCGTATTCCCCTTCATCTCCAACGATCATGAGTAGCGCCAGGTATAGCGTATCGAGGTCCTGATCGTCACCAGATATCGCGATACCTGCTAAATTCGGTGTATTGCGGATAGTTAGCATGGCATTCACCTGCGTTCAATTTTAATAAGGTCAAGGTAAAGTATAGCGAAAGAATCACAGAATGAATGGGCATAGGCACCCGTCGTATCGCGGCGAAGTTACCTTGAGTATCGTGATGAAATACGTCTATAACCTCGTCATTCTCATTCAGGACAAGTAACGCCATTTCCTTTTGTTTATTAGGAACAGCTTTTATCTATGTTTAACTTGAAATCTCGCTCAAAGGGTTTTGGCACGATCATCACCTCGAATGATTTTATTTTACATTCTCAGTTCGTCGTGTCCACTTTTATAGCCTAACATCACCTCATAGCTCAGTCCGTGTTCCGTCGCTTCCCGCGCCAGGGACGCGTAGTGTTTGGCGACCGTTGGCAGGCGCAATTGTTTGAGATAATGCGTCAGCAACAGATCGGTGGTCATTGGTGATCCCCTCCACTGGATAAGCGGTTATACATTTGTAGATTCAATCGTTGTACTCGATACGTGTTCAGATCGACTGGGACTTGTTCGACCGCCAGCGGTGCGTGGGGCCTCGGCTCGATGAGTTGTGCCAGGATTTCCTGCAGCCCCTCGAAGTGGTACGTGTTTGTGCGTTCCGCTGCGTCGAGCGCCTGACGCAAGCGTTCCATTCCCACCTCCCGGTGCAGGAGCAGGAAGCGGACAAACAGGCGATCCCCTTCGGCATCCTGTCGTTCTCGCATCTTGGCGTGTACGCGACGGAACACGTCAGGCACTTGACCATCCTGCATCACCCGTGTGTCCCTGACGGCTCGCGGTTTCTTGAGTAGCACCTCCAGGTAATGGTCCAGTTCCAAAACCATCTGCTGGCGCTCCAGACTTCGTGCATGCATCGCGATCACGTCGTTTTGAGCCACGATGATCACGCGATCGACGAACCCTTTCACCCACACGGCTTGTCCCACATAATGACTGGGCACCGAATACTGGTTGGTGTCAAACGTCACGGTCGAGATCTTGCTGACCGTGCCCGCCTGGATCCGGCACGCCTCAAAGGGACGGAGCGGTAAAAGGTGCAGGACCGCGCGTTCCCGCTCATAGACCTGAGCCACCGTTTCCGTCGTGTGAGGGACATGCTCCACTTCGGCCATCCGATCGCACCACGGAAGCAGGATCTGGGTGTTGAGTTCTTCCAGGCTCATCACATCCGGCACCGGCGTCAGAGCGTTACGCCGCACGTAGCCGACGAGCCCTTCCACGATCCCTTTTTCGTTCCCCCGTCGCGCGTTACAAAACTCCGCTTCAAACACATAGTGGGCCTGAAGGGCGATGAATGTTTCCTGCTCCTGACGATTGCGTCCGGTTAGTATCTTCTTGACCGCGCTCTTGAGGTTGTCAAAGAGGCCGATCGCCGGCACCCCGCCAAAGTATTCAAAGGCGCGGACAAAGCCGTCCAAAAACGATTCCTGCTGCTCATTGTGATAGGCCCAGACGAACTTTTTCCGACTGGCGGATAACTCCATGCAAAAGAGATACACGCGCGTCGTTTCGCCCTGCATCTGAACGTCCACGCACCCGCACGGGGTGCGACTCGTCACAGGGACGCCGGGAGGCGGTTTTATCGCGTTTCAATCCATGCACCCGCACGGGGTGCGACGTCACGGTCGCTCAACTCGTGGAAGAGTTAAATGTTTCAATCCACGCACCCGCACGGGGTGCGACTGTGTATTCCGTTCAATTCGTCCACTCATTATGAAAACAATCGTCCATGCATTCCGATAAGTTCCGTCCATCGATTCTGGTATCTTTCGTCCACCACTCAAACCTGTTGTTCTATGGATATCACACCCTAGGGTTTATGACAAGACAGGCGCCTCAGATCGCATCGAATCTCCCGCCAACGCAATGTGATGCGACTTGTTGAGCAGGCGATCAATGACCGAGTCGGCGATCGTCGGATCCGTGATTTGACCATGCCATAGCTCGTATGGAATTTGGCTCGCCACACACGTCGATCGCAGATCCACGCGATCATCCAGAACCTCGAGCATTTCTCGCCCCTGTGCACTCGTAAGCGGACTGAGGCCCCAATCGTCCAGAATCAAAAGATCGTATTTGGCCAACTGGCGTAGGAACGAGCTGTATCGTCCATCCCCGCGCGAAATGGCAAGCTCGTCGAGCAAGCGAGGCACACGCATGTATCGAACCCGATAGCCTTGGCGGCATGCCGCATGGCCTCATGCACAAATGAGATACGTCTTTCCAACTCCGGTGGGGCCTGTCAGCGTCAGATTTTGCTTTCGTTCGATCCATCCGCCTTCGAGTAACGATCGCATCACACCGCGATCCAATCCCCTGGCTTGGCGGTAATTGATATCTTCCGGGGAAGCATGCACACGCAATTTTGCCTCTTGCAACAGGCGAGCCTGCTTGCGATTCTGCGATACAAAACTTCAGCGTCGACCAAAAAGCCCAGTCGTTCCTCAAACGTCAGTCCGTCTCCTTCGATCCCTTGTTCCTGTCTCTCATACGCATCTGCCATCGCAGGCATCTGCAGGATGTGCAACGCTTCGATGATCTGGTTTCTTCCCATGTTCATTCTCCTTTGGTTTTTAACCATCCCGCGGTCGATGGACGTCGCCTCTCTTGGCGATGCCCATCGACCGTGGAAAAGCGAGCGCATGCTCGCTTCATGCTTTACGAGCAACCTCAGTGCACGACGTGGCGGGCGTAATACTGGCTTCCGCGAATGTTCGCATGCTGCAGCGGCGTCACCTCCTCCGCTTCGATCGTCAGTGGAATTCGATCCAACCCCTTATCCAGAATGGAGCGAACACTGCGATACGTCGGAGCATGCAGGTTTAACGCTCGCTCGACCGCTGCCTCCAATCGATCCGTTGGATAACGCTTGCTCAGGCTCAAAAGTCCGAGACAGGAACGGTATCCCATCTCGGGATGCGGCTTGGCGTCAAGGATTCGCTCGACGAGCATGCCCGTATTCGGGCCAAGGGATCGACCCCATGCGATGAGCCGGTCCGGTGTCCATTCGAGGTGTTTTTGGTGGGCTTTTGGCAGATGTTCGATCGTCGTTTTTCGCTCACCAGGAACCCGACTACGCGAGTGTCGCGCCACCTCAACGTGCTTGTGAAAGACCGTGACGATCCGTTCGGTGATCCGCACGTCCACCTCTTGACGGACCAGGCGATGCGGTACACTGTAGAAGGAGCGTTTGTATTCGATGTGGCAGTCGGTGTAAACGCGGGCGCGGTGCCAAAGAGCGAATTCATACGGTTCTTTCGGCAACGCTTTGAGGGCACGTTGATCTGTGATGGCAAACAGGGATCGACGCGTGCCCTCAAGTTTTTGAAAGGGATGATCATTGAGCCGTTCCAGTAATTCATGCACAGCGGTATTCGCCTCAGCGATGGAAAAAAAGGTGCGGTTTCGTAAAACGGCCAAAATCCAACGCTCAGCAATCTGGACTGCGACTTCTACTTTTGCCTTATCCTTGGGTTTTCGAGGTCTCGTAGGAAGGATGGCCGCCCCATAGTGATTCGCCATTTCTTGGTACGTCTGATTCAAAAGAGACTCATAACGATTCGCTTCTGTGACGGCCGCTTTAAGATTGTCAGGAACCAACAGCGCCGGGACACCGCCGAAAAAGGCAAATGCCCGCACATGCCCGCCCACAAAGGATGCCAAATCCTGCGCGGGATGCACTTCAGCAAACGTGAAGTTGCTCGCGCCTAACACCGCGACAAAGAGATGCCCTGGCTTGATTTCTCCCGTCTCAGGATCGACGATTTCGAGCGTCAGCCCGGCGTAGTCCACAAAGCATTTCTCACCGGCGATATGCGTTTGCCGTAATGAGCGATCGGTTGTTTTTGCCCATTGACGATACCGTACGCAAAATTGGCTGTATTGATAGCCTTTAGGATACTGCTCCCTGTACTCGGCCCACAGCAATTGGAGCGTGACGCCCTTGCGTCGCAACTCTTTGTGCACGTAGAGGTAATCCGGCTCTGGCTTGTCGGATGGGCGACCGATGGGCTTGACATAGAGAGCCGCTTCAAGTGCCTGCGCGTCAAGTGAATCGGGCAGCGGCCAGGATAAGCCCGAGAACTGAAACCGCTCCAAGATGTCTTTTACCGTACTGTGTGAAACGCCGATGCTACTGGCGATGGCACGGTTACTGAGATGAGCCTCAAAGGACAGGCGCAAGATGTTGCGGATGTGATGCATAGGAACCCTCCGTCTTGCCATACACAAATCTCCTCTCTGGATGCCATTCGATGACGAATTCTCCAGAAGAAAGTCGATTCCTGTAGGGTCAAAGATTCAGGTCGAGGGTGGACGAAACTTTCCAGAATGGGTGGACGATTTACTCCGGAATATGCAGTGCGACTTCCTGAATGAAGTTATGGTGTACTTTCCTAAAAGTTTCAATCCACGCACCCGCACGGGGTGCGACGTTTTCGCGACATTTGAGGATATATCGCTAAGAAGTTTCAATCCACGCACCCGCACGGGGTGCGACGGTAATTCGGGGGTGACAAATCTGTCATGGGCAGTTTCAATCCACGCACCCGCACGGGGTGCGACTCGTCACTGGGGAT